>NZ_JBSFNS010000332.1:0-1252 GCF_053587275.1 Amycolatopsis sp. NPDC003676 | reverse complement strand
GGGTCCGCTCCGTGCGCGAAGCCACCCAGCTGATCGGGGAGATCATGGCGAGGGCCGGTTCAAAAGACTGGTACGACCGGCTGGCGCCGGGGCATCGTGGTGTGCGCCAACAGCTATCTGATCGTGGAATTCGCGCTGCGGCCGGTGACCGCGCGGGTGCTCCAGGCCGACCCGCACCGCCGCCGCGGCATCGGCGTGTTCGGCCGGACCATGCTGTCGTGGCTGGTCGGCGTCGGTATCCCGGTGGCGCTGTCGATGATCGTCGCGGTGTGGGCGCTGGCCGATCCCGCGGTGAGCAAGGCCAGGCTGGCGGTCTGCGTGCTCAGTCTCGGCGGTTCGGCGCTGCTGTTCGGAATGCTGCTGATGGCCCAGGTCGTGGCGGCGACGGTCGCCCCGATCAAGGGGGTGCGCCAGGCGCTGCGCCGGGTGGAGGACGGCGATCTCGACACCGAGGTCACCCTCTACGACGGCACCGAACTCGGTGACCTGCAGAGCGGTTTCAACCGGATGGTGCACGGCCTGCGCGAGCGCGCGCTGATCGAGGACCTGTTCGGCAAGCACGTCGGCCACGATGTCGCGATGGCCGCGATCGCCTCCCAGCCGGTGCTCGGCGGCACCGAGACCGAGGCCGCCGCCCTGTTCATCGACATCGTTGGCTCGACCACCATGGCCGCCACCCGGCCCGCCCCCGAGATCGTCGGCATCCTCAACCGCTTCTTCGACATCGTCGTCGACGAGGTCGAGCGGCACGGCGGCCTGCTCAACAAGTTCGAGGGCGACGCCGCCCTCGCCGTCTTCGGCACCCCTGCTCCCCTGCCCGACCTGGCCGGCTCGGCCCTGTCCTGCGGCCGCGCCATCCAGCGCAGGCTGCGCGACGCCTCCGACCTCGACGCGGGCATCGGCGTCGCCGCGGGCCGGGTCGTCGCGGGCAATGTCGGCACCCACAACCGCTACGAGTTCACCGTCATCGGCGACGCCGTCAACGAGGCGGCCCGCCTGTGCGAGCTGTCCAAGAACTACGACGAACGCCTCCTCAGCTCGGCCACCACCCTCGCCCGCGCCGCCGACTCCGAAACCGCCCACTGGAACCTGGGCGACACCGTCACCCTCCGCGGCCGACTGACCCCCACCCAACTGGCCGTCCCCAGACTCTCCGCACGCACCCCGGACCCGACCACCGCGACCGCCCAATCGACCGAGATGCACTGAGTCGGCCCGAACAGCAACTGTCCGCCTTCCCAACCCCGCACGC
>NZ_JBSFNS010000331.1:0-1257 GCF_053587275.1 Amycolatopsis sp. NPDC003676 | reverse complement strand
ATGCTGGTCAGGCTGCCGTCGGGGCGGCGGACGTAGTCGTACATGACGCCGTCGAAGCCGAGCTTGCCCGCCTCCACGGCCAGATCGATGTTGTAGCGGCGGATGTCGGGATGGGCGACATTGGTGAACGCGATCGGACCGTAGTGGCTGGAATAGGGCTGCCCCGACGGGTTCTGGACCACCCAGTCGGGTCGGCCGTTGTGCCAGGCCCACGCGGCGACGGTCGGATCGCGGAACGCGACGATGCGCCCGACCACCTGCAAGCCCAGCTCGTGGAGTTGCCGCAGGGCCGACGGCGCGTCGTAGATGCCAGCGACGGCACCGGATTCGCGGGCCAGCGGCACCTGGGAGTCGTAGCCGACGACCCCGTCCTCGTCCTTGATGTCTAGCTGCACGGTATCGATGCGGCGCTCGCGCGCGAGATCGAGCACGGCCTCGCGCAGCCCCTCGTGCGACCAGGCGTGCGCGGTGACATGCACCGCCCGCATGCGCGGCAGCGTCACCCCCGTGACGGCGACGGCGCTGCTCTGATTCCCCGCGGCGTCCACCGCGACGACCTCGACGGCGGGCGCCCACGGCACCGACAGCTCGAAGCTGCCGTCCGCGGCGGGTGTCACCGTGTCCGTGCCGACGGCGACGCGCACGGCGTCGACGGCCTTGCCGCGCACCACGATCGGCGCCCGGTAGGAGCGCACGGGATCGGGCGGGGCCACCTGGAGGACCGGCGGCGCGGTGTCGGCCGACGGCTCCGAGGCGGATCTGCTCAGCGCGAATCCGGCCACCAGAGCCACGATGACCATCGCGAGGACGGCACCCGAGGCGATCGTCGCCCACCGCCGCCGATCGCCCGACTGGATCCGCAATCCCAACGCCCGCACCAACTTCCACTACCGTTCGCCAGGCCACTATGGCGCAGTCGGGCAGTCCGTCTGCGGGTTATCGCAAGATCGGGGGAAAACCTCCGCCTGCGCGTAATATCGCCGCGATGACCGGCGGTTCGACACTGGCATTCCGACTCGCGCCCGCACTCCTGCTGCTCGCGACCGCCTGCGCGACACCGGAAGCACCGCCCCCGGCCCCACCGCCTGCCGCGACGACAACGAAACCCGCGCCGCCGGATCCGGCCGAGATCGCCGCCAACGAACTGGGATTCGTCCCGGTGCTGATGTATCACCAGATCACGCCGAACCCGGCCGGCGCGCGTGACGTATTCACCCAGGCCCCGCAGGAACTTGACTCCGCGCTGACCGACGACGG
>NZ_JBSFNS010000330.1:0-1257 GCF_053587275.1 Amycolatopsis sp. NPDC003676 | reverse complement strand
GTCGGCGGCGGCGAGGGCGGCGGCGGTGACGATGCCCGCGACCGCGGCGAACAGCAGCACGGCGGCACCGGTGACGACGTAGCCGCCCTGTTCATGGTTGTAGGCCAGGTCGGAGCCCGTTTCGGGATCCCGGCGCCGGGGCGAGGCGAGGCCTCCGCCGAGCCAGGTGAGTGTGCCGGTCATTGGGTTCTCCCGGGTCGTGCGCTCCACTGGGCATGGCGAAACTGTCATGGATTCGTTGTGTCAGCGTGACAGGCAGCGACCCGACACACCGAGTGTCGAGGACCCCCTTGTGGTCAGCCTCACAGTAGTAGGGCCCCGGCATCGTCGCGAGCCGACGGTGTGGGTCACATGCCCAGGCCACCTCGGCGTGTCGACCCCGGCGATCCGTACCTACCGGTTGGTAGAGGCCCCTTTGTGGCGAACGCCACTGTTCCAGAATTAGCCAGCAGTGTGCTGTGTCGCACAATCGTGATACAGACCGTACGGTCGGATGGCTGCGATGCCACGTCGGAGCCGCTGTCGGAAATATCTCACCGGTTCTGTCCCGGTTAGCGGAGCGCGCAGGTTTGACCTGCGCATTGTCTGGGAATTCTGCTGCGGTGCAGGTGAGTTCAGCTTTCGGCCCGGTGCCAACAAGTGTTTCGGACCTGCTCCGCCACGGTGTTCGCGCAGGTCGGCGCGGGTTGTTCGGGATCGATCCGGCCCCCGCTCTGCTTTACACTGGACGACGCGCGCGACGAAGCATGCCGCCGTTACAAACCCCAGCTAGACAGGTTTCTTAGCACGACCTTAGTTGGTTGGGTCTGCGGTCTGACTTATCGTTTGCTCTTACGCCGAACGCACCCCTGTTCGGCACAACCACCTGTTTCGGGGTCCGGTGAAACCGGGCCAAGACTAGCGGGTGAACCCCGCACGGAGGTAAGGGATGTGTAAGCGTTCCGTTACCTCTGAGCACCCACTACGTCAACGAAGCGGGTGGACAACTGGAGACGTGACTGCACGCCGCAAACCATCATCGCCGCTGGTTTCGGATCGTACGGACGCAGTCTTGACGGAGGCGAAACGACGAAGGGCCCAACTCAACGGGCGGCCGATTCATCGACAGCCGACTTTCTTGAAGGCAGAGGCATGACGCAACTTCCTGGCCACAGGTCACCCGGTGTCACCGGGCTCTACGATCCGGCTGGATCGCGGTCGTCACGGGGCCGAGGTCGCGGCGTTCGGTCAGGGTCGTCGGGGCCAGGGACGGCGAGA
>NZ_JBSFNS010000329.1:0-1258 GCF_053587275.1 Amycolatopsis sp. NPDC003676 | reverse complement strand
GCCGCCGACCCGGTCGGCGGCGTGCAGGGCGAGTTCGACCAGGCCGGTCCCGGGGAACAGCACGGCGTCGTGCACCCGGTGATCGGCCAGCCACGGCTGGGTGGCGGTCGACAGGCGGCCGGTGAGCAGCACCGTGTCGGAGTCCGGCTGGGCGATCACCGCCGAGATCAGCGGATGCCCGGTGGACACCAGGCCCATCGATCGTGCGTCACCACCGCCGGTCGACCCTTCGGTCAGCCAGTACCGATGGCGCTGGAAGGCGTAGGTGGGCAGCTCGACCCGGCGCGCGCCGGTCCCGGTGTACAGGCGGGCCCAGTCCACCGTCGTGCCCGTCACGAACAGCCGGGCGAGGCCGGTCAGCAGGGTCGCGGGCGTCCCGTCGCCGCGCACGGTCAGCGCGACCGCCGTCGCGGTGTCGAGGGTCTGGGCGACCATCGGTGTGAGGGCGGCGTCGGGCCCGACCTCGGCGAAGCGGCTCACCCCGAGCGTGGCCATGGTGGTCACCGCGTCGGCGAAGCGCACGGTGCCGCGCACCTGACCGACCCAGTAGGCCGGATCGGACATCTCGTCGACGACCCGGGCACCGGTCACCGTCGACACCAGCGCGAGGGTCGGACGCTCGAACGTCAGACCCGCTACGACCGAGGCGAATTCGGCCAGCATCGGCTCCATCAGCTCGGAATGGAAAGCGTGCGAGACCCGCAAACGATGTGTCCGCCAGCCCTTCTCGGCACACGTCTCGGCCGTTGCCTGGACCGCTGCCTCGACACCGGCGAGCACCACCGACGACGGACCGTTCACCGCCGCGATCGACACCCCGTCGACGAGCAACGGCAGCACCTCGGCTTCCGGCGCACCCACGGCGACCATCGCGCCACCGGCGGGCAGCGCCTGCATCAACCGGCCACGGGCGGCGACCAGCACACACGCGTCGTCGAGCGACAGCACACCTGCCACATGCGCGGCCGCGATCTCACCGATCGAATGACCGGCCACCACCTCGACCCGCACACCCCACGACTCGAGCAGCCGGAACAACGCCACCTCGAAGGCGTCGATGGTGATCCGGCCCGCGCCCACGTCGTAGAAGCGGGGCAGCAGTTTGGCCAGCGTCGATTTGCCGGAGCCGCTCGGGCCGACCAGGGCGGTGATGGTGCCGGGGGTCAGTTCGAGGTCGAGGCCGCGCAGCACGTCATGGCCGGTGCGGTAGGCGAATTCGACGCCCTCGAAGCGCACGACGCCGTCCTGACCCGCCGCC
>NZ_JBSFNS010000328.1:0-1272 GCF_053587275.1 Amycolatopsis sp. NPDC003676 | reverse complement strand
GTACGCGCCGCCGCGCAACGGGACGGTGGCGCCGGAGCCGTCCATCGTCACGGTGTCGACGTAGCCGACGCGGTAGCCGGCCAGCGGGCCCGACAGATCGATGACGAGCCGGTCGAAGCAGTCGTGGCGGCCGGACCGGACAGCCCCGACGGTCGCGGTGGAGTAGTTCGCGCTCGACTTGTCGAGCGAGCCCCAGGTGACGCCGCAGGAGGACGGGGCGGCGGCAGCTGGGAGGGTCCACAGGCTCGCGCAGGCCGCGAGCGTGGTGAACAGGACGAGGAAGCGACGCATGTCGCACCGCCTTCGGGCAGTGGGAGGAAGGTACTGATTAATCGGACTAATCAGACATCGCGTTAGCGTCGCTACGGTTCCGGCTGTGTTGCGAAACGTAGGATCGCAGGTCACGAACAACGACCGGAGGTGAATATGGCGCCCTTCCTGTGGGAGCAGCACTGCTGTCTGCCGTTGCATCACACGGCGCGCATCGGCGAACTCGCCCGGTATCCGCTCGGGTCGTATCTCTCGGTCAATGTCGGGTATTCGGCCCAGACCACCGCGGATTCGCTGGAACTGGTGCACCGGTTCCGTGACCAGGCGGCGGCCGATCCACGCTTCAGGCTGGTCGAGCGCCGCGCCGACATCGGCGCCGACGACGCGATCGCGCTGGCCTTCGACCTGGAGGACTCCGGCCCGCTCGGCGGCGATCTCGACAATGTGGAGCTGTTCTACCGGCTCGGCGTTCGCTCGCTGCTGCCGAGCTACAACCACGCCAACGCGGCGGGCTGCGGCTGCCTCGACACCGCCGACACCGGCCTCACCGGCTACGGAAAAGACCTGGTGCGCAAGCTGAACGAGGTCGGCATGTTCGCCGACGGCTCGCACTGCTCGCGCCGCACCGGCCTCGACATCGCGACCCGCACCGCCGTCCCGATGATCTACAGCCACTCCAATTTCGCCGCCCTGTGGGAACATCCGCGCAATATCACCGACGATCAGGCCCGCGCCTGCGCCGAGACCGGCGGCGTGATCGGCATCAACGGTGTCGGAATCTTCCTGGGCCACAACGCCCCCGGCGACCACGCCGCCCGCCTCGCCGCGATGGCCGACCACATCCGCTACGGCGTCGATCTGGTCGGGCTCGACCACATCGGCGTCGGCTCGGACTACTCCTTCGACGGCCAGGAGTTCAACGACGAGATCCGCGCCAACCCCGGCGCCTTCTCCGAGTCGTACACGAAATGGGGCCCGCTCCAGTGGGTTCCCCCGGAGGAC
>NZ_JBSFNS010000327.1:0-1278 GCF_053587275.1 Amycolatopsis sp. NPDC003676 | reverse complement strand
GCTGGTTCGGTCTGCTGCGCTGGTACGGACCCAAACAGGAGTTCTTCGAGCGTCGCTACAAGCCCGGCGACTTCGTCAGAATCGAGTGAAGCGCGGGGCCCGGTACCGCGGGCGGGAACCGGCGGCCCGCGATCTACGCTGCTGGCATGACGGTGCACTTCATCGGGGCGGGCCCCGGCGCGGCCGACCTGCTCACGGTGCGCGCGGTGAGCCTGCTGCGCGACAGCCCGGTCTGCCTGTACGCGGGCACCTACCTCGACCCCGAGGTGCTGGCGCACTGCGCGCCCGGCACCGAGCTGATCGACACCCAGCGCCTTGACCTGGACGAGATCACCGGCCACCTCGTGCGCGCCCACCGGGCGGGGCACGACGTCGCCCGGCTCTGCTCGGGCGACCCGTCGATCTACTCGGCCCTCACCGAGCAGATCCGCCGCCTCGACGCCGTCGGCGTCCCGTGGGACATCACCCCCGGCGTCCCCGCCTACGCCGCCGCCGCGGCCGCGCTGGGCACCGAGCTGACGGTCCCCGAGGTCGTCCAATCGGTCGTCCTCACCCGCACCCAGGCCCGCTCGACCGCGATGCCCGAGGGCGAGGCCCTGGCCGCCTTCGCCGCCACCGGCGCCACCCTGGTCCTGCACCTCGCGATCACCCGCGTCCGCGTCCTCGCGAAGGAACTGATCGACGAGTACGGCCCCGACTGCCCGGTCGCCGTCGTCTACCGCGCCAGCCAGCCCGAACAGCTGATCCTGCGCGGCACCCTCACCGACATCGCCGACCAGGTGGAAGCCGCCGACCTCCGCCAAGCCGCCGTCATCCTGGTCGGCCGAGCCCTCACCCCCGCGATCGACTGCGCCCAGTCCCACCTCTACGACCCGGCCCGGCTCCGCGCGCCCGTCGAGACAGACCGGTTGGTGTGATCCACGCCTCATTCCCCGCGGCGCAGAAGGGCTCTCACGACGATGTGAGGACGCAGACAAGCGTCAGCTAACGGGGTGGCGACGGTCTACCTGGGTCTATGCCGCGTCGCTATGGACGTGGTTGGTTGCCGGGGGAGCGCACCGGTAGATTGGTGCGATGGTTTGCGACGAGCACACCGGCGCTGCCGGTCCGACGGACGTGGGCATGGTCTCGGCCATGTAACCGATCGGACGGGCCGACAGATAGTGCCAATGGACATTTTTTGCCTGATTGATTTCGAGAACTGAACCCGAGACGCAGGCGCCACGCTAGTTCTACAGGTGAGGCGCCTGCGTTCCGGTGTCGTCGGGGAGCGCCTGC
>NZ_JBSFNS010000326.1:0-1279 GCF_053587275.1 Amycolatopsis sp. NPDC003676 | reverse complement strand
CCGATCACCACGCGCGGGTCGGTGGGCAGGTGCTTGCCGAGCACGGTCGACACCAGCAGGTGCGCCCGGCGCGGATTGCGGCGCAGGCCCGGCTGGACCAGCGCGGCGATCGAGAGTTCGCCCGGCAGCGCGTCCTCGGCCGCCGACGCGGCGAACGACTCGCCGTGCCGCAGTTCGATGCCGAGATTCGCGGTCGCCCACGGTGTTTCGAGATCGAGGCCGAACGTGCTCATTCGGCGATCATCGCTGTCAGCAAATCCACGAAGGACACTCCCTTGTTCGCGACCCCGAACGCGCGAGCCCGGACCAGCGTCTGGCGGGCCCAACTGCGGTGCGGGCGCATCTCGTTCATCTTGTTGCGGTACTCCGAGGCCGCGACGCCGCCGACGTCGGCCTCCATGATGTGCAGCGCGTCGGCGTACTCCTCGTGCGTCACCACCGACAGCGCGTGCACCGCCGCCACGTGCGACGGGTGGATCACCGTCTTGCCCTGGATGCCGTTGGCGCGGTCCAGGGTGATCTCGCGCAGCAGGCCGTCCAGATCGCGGCTGACCAGGTACTGCCGGAACGGCACCGCGTCGGACTCCTCGAACGGCGCGGTCCGCAGCAGCGGCCGGAACATCCGCTCGTGATCGGCGAAGTACTCCCACACCGGTCCGGTGATGATGAAACCGGTGCCGTCGGCGCGGCCCAGGTAGTTCACGATGTCGGCGATCACGTCGGCGACCACGCGCACGTCGTAGATCGTGAGATCGCGGTCGCGGCGGATGCCGAAGGTCGAGCACATGTCGGTGGCGCCGATGCGCACCGCGAGCAGCTGGTCGCGGTGTTCGGCGAGCAGCTCGGCGATCCGCGAGAGCTGCTCGTCGCGGGTCTGGCGGTGCACCAGGTTCGCCGATTCGAGCACCGGCATGCCGTAGATCGGGCGGTCCAGGGTGCGCCGGGCGTCGTCGAGGGCGGCCAGGTAGGCGGGCCCGGTGACGGCGTCGAACTTGGGGAAGACGAATCCGGTGAGCACCTCGGCGCCCGGCCCGAGCGCGCCGACCAGCTCGGTGACGGTCTGCGGATCACGCACCCGCACGAACAGCATCGGGTTCGGTTCCTCGCTGCGCGCGAGCAGATCCAGCGTCGCCACCGCGTGCTGCTTGGCGGCCTCCACCTGGTGGTCGGCGACGGCGTCCTCGAGGTCGATCACCATCGAGCAGACGCCGTGGTAGATGAGGTGCGGTACGGCGAACAGCAGGGCCGCGACCGCCACCAGCCGCGCGACCGTTGTGGT
>NZ_JBSFNS010000325.1:0-1282 GCF_053587275.1 Amycolatopsis sp. NPDC003676 | reverse complement strand
GGCTCGGCGGGCCTGCTCGGCGACCTGCGACCGGCCGAATTCGACGACTATCCGGTGGCCGGACCGGCCGAGGAATATCGTCCCAGCGGCGATTTCGATTCGAGTCCGCAACCGCGCGTCTGAGCGCGGCCCGCGCCCCTGACCGGCGCTACCATCGCCGATATCGGCAGGTGGACGGCTCGGGAGGAGTGGGTCGTGGGGTTCATCGGAGGCGGTCCGGTCGTCGAGGAGCTGGACGCGACATTCTGGCGGCTGATCGAGCCGCTCACGTATCAGGGTGCGGTACAGACCTTCACGGTCCCGGCCGGCTTCCGCACCGATTTCGCCTCGGTGCCACGGGCACTGGTCTGGCTGATCCCGCGCTACGGCGCCTACACCAGGGCCGCGATCCTGCACGACTACCTGTGCCGCACCGGCACGGTCAGCCGCGCCGACGCCGACGGCATCTTCCGCCGCTGCCTGCACGAGTTCGCGGTCTCGACGCCGCGCCGCTGGATGATGTGGGCCGCAGTGCGTCTGGGCAGTCACCTGCGCGGCGCGACACCCGGTGACATCGCGCGCTGGATTCTCATCGCGGTGCCGTCGCTGCTGTTCCTGGCGGTGCCGGTGGTCGTGGTGACAGTGGCGCTGTGGCTGTTCTGGGTGGTGGAGCTGGTCTTCTGGGCGATCGGCAGACTCGGCAGGCGCACGACCGCGCCGCCACCGGGCCCGCAGATGAAGACGGCCTAGCCACACTTCACCCAGAACGGGCGATGTGCGCGGCCCGTTCGCTCCCTAGCGTCGGTCCCGGAGGACTGTGCGACACCGCGCGAAGTCTTCTCCGGCGGTGTTCACCAGACCGAGGGAGTGTCGATGTCCGAGCCGAGCACGGGTGCCGTGGCGCCGTCCTGGTCGATTCCCCGCGGACTGATCGTGCTGCTGTCGCTGGCCGCCGGCGTCGTCGCGATCGCGGGTCTGAAAGTCTTCTCGGGCATCGTCGGACCGGTCTTCCTCGCCCTCATGCTCACCATCGCGGTGCAGCCGCTGCAGGGGTGGGCGCAGCGGCGCGGGTGGCCGACGTGGGTGGGGATGATCATCGCCCTGCTCGCGGTGGTGGGGATTCTGCTCGGGATCGGCCTGGCGCTGGTGGTATCGGCGTGGCAGCTGGCCTCGCTGCTCCCGGAATACGGCGACAAGCTGAACTCGCTGCTCGACAACAATGGAGTTCTCGCCGTCCGGCGACACCATGATGAACGCGGTCCCGGTCGCGCTGTCCACTCGCGACACCAGATCCGTCCGCACT
>NZ_JBSFNS010000324.1:0-1283 GCF_053587275.1 Amycolatopsis sp. NPDC003676 | reverse complement strand
CGCCAGTTTCCGCACCCGCGAGTGGATTCCGTCGGCGCCGAGGACGAGATCGAAGGTGCGCGGGGCGCCGTGTTCGAATTCGACCTGCACGCCGGCGGCGGTGTCGGTGAGCGCGGTGATCGTGTCGCCGAAGACGTACTCGCAGTGCCGCTCGGTCCGCCGGTACATGATCTCGGCCAGGTCGCCGCGCAGGATCTCGAGGTCGCCGCCGGTGAAGTCGCCGGACAGGAAGGCCAGCTCGCGCTCGTTCTCGTCGACGAAGACGACATCGGTGGTGCCGGTGCGCCGAGCGCGGACCTCGTCGAGGATGCCCATCCGCTCGAGCACGGTCAGATGCGTGGCGCCCTTGAAGTCGACGGCCTGGCCGCCGGGACGCGGCGCGGCGGCGCGCTCGACTTCCTCCCGACACCACACATGAACGACACAGATCGGGAGGATCGCACAAGAACTGAAGGAGTCGAAGTGAACATCGGATACGGATTCAATGCCCTGCTGACCGCCAAGCCGGGAATGGCCGACCGGTTGGTCGAGGTGCTGCTGACCGGTCTCGACGACGGCAATCCCGGCGCCAGCGAGCACTGCCTGGTGTATCTGGTCTGCCGTTCGGCGTCGGACCCCGATCTGGTGCACGTCACCGAGGGCTGGACCAGCGAGGAACACCATCACCGGCTCTTCGCCGGCGCGGCAGCCCAAGCGTTGGTCGCCGAAGTCGGCGAACTCGTCGCAGCGGAAGGCCCCTATACCGACTACGTCCCCGTCGGCGGCAAAGCCGCCTGCTGATCCCGATCACCCACCACCACAAAGGATTCCGATGAAATCACCGGCCCGCCCCGCCCTCGACCCCGAACTCGGTGCCCTGATCACCGACATGCCGCTCATCCCCGAGATCACCTCCGAGATCCTGACGCAGCTACGGCAGATTCCCGCCACACCGCTCGAGACCCTGCTGGCAGACCGTCAGATCCATCGCCGCGAGGTCCTCGTGCCAGGCACCGACGGCTACGACATCCCGATGACCGTCCTGACACCCCACACCACCACCGAAACCCCACCGTGCGTGTACTGGATGCACGGTGGCGGCATGATCATGGGCGACCGGTTCGCCCAACTGGACATCCCACTGGAGTGGCTCGACGCGATCGGCGCCGTTGTGGTCACCGTCGACTACCGCCTCGCCCCCGAATACGGCGGCATCATCCCCGTGCGGGACTGCTACGACGGGCTGCGGTGGATCGCCGACCATGCCGACGAACTCGGCATCGACCCGCACCGCATCGTCACAG
>NZ_JBSFNS010000323.1:0-1289 GCF_053587275.1 Amycolatopsis sp. NPDC003676 | reverse complement strand
CACAGATCGGCGCCGGTGGCCCGCCAGTGCGCGCTGTAGCCGGGCGCGCCGAGTTCGGCGTGCAGGCGGGCACGTTCGGCCGCCCACGGCGCGCTGCGCACCGCCTCCCGCACCGGTGCGCCCGCCTCGATTCCCGAGGTCAGGATCCGGGCCCCCGTGCGACCGCCACTGCCACCCTTCGACCTCGAATCCGCGCGCGCCAAGGTGCTCGCCGCCGAAAACGCCTGGAACACCCGCGATCCCGAGCGGATCGCCGCGGCCTACACCGAGGATTCGGTGTGGCGCAACCGCGACGAGTTCTTCACCGGCCACGCCGCGATCGTCGAGTTCCTCACCCGCAAGTGGTCCACCGAGAACGGCTACGCCCTGCGCAAGGACCTGTGGGCCTTCCACGACAACCACATCGCCGTGCGCTTCCAGTACGAGTGGCACGACGAGACCGGGCAGTGGTGGCGCAGCTACGGCAACGAGCAGTGGGAGTTCGCGCCGGATGGGCGGATGGCGCGGCGCGAGGCCAGCATCAACGACGTGCGGATCGACGAATCCGAGCGGCGGATCTTCGGGCCGCGCGCCGAGGGCGACGATTCGGTGCTGCCGCAGCGGTGACGGCGGGGTCCGCGGTGTGTGATGTGCGCCGGGTTTGCGGGTCCTCGCGTGTTGCCGGGCGCGTCGCTTGACTCGAATGGGTGTTCGACTAATCTGAGCGCCAGAACTTGTCGGTGCCGGCCTCTACTGTGGGCGCCAACCAGAGAGACACTCACCTCGAGAAGGGGACCACATCATGGCACCGCAGGCCTACGATCGCGACAAAGCGCTGGAGCTGGCGCTGGCGCAGGTGGAGAAGAGCTTCGGCAAGGGCGCGGTCATGCGCCTGGGCGAGGAGGCCCGCCAGCCCATCTCCGTCATCCCGACCGGCTCCATCGCGCTCGATGTCGCGCTCGGTATCGGCGGGTTGCCGCGCGGTCGCGTCGTCGAGATCTACGGCCCGGAATCCTCGGGTAAGACCACGGTCGCGCTGCACGCGGTGGCCAACGCCCAGGCCGCCGGCGGCGTCGCCGCGTTCATCGACGCCGAGCACGCGCTGGACCCCGACTACGCCCGCAAGCTGGGCGTCGACACCGACGCGCTGTTGGTCTCCCAGCCCGACACCGGTGAGCAGGCGCTCGAGATCGCCGACATGCTGGTGCGTTCCGGCGCCATCGACATCATCGTCATCGACTCCGTCGCCGCCCTGGTGCCGCGCGCCGAGATCGAGGGCGAGATGGGTGACAGCCACGTCGGTCTGCAGG
>NZ_JBSFNS010000322.1:0-1293 GCF_053587275.1 Amycolatopsis sp. NPDC003676 | reverse complement strand
CTTCGGGGCGTCGACGGTGAGCAGCGCGACGCCCTGGTCGTGCTCGCTGTGAATGCGGTCGGTCATGGCGCTCAGCATCGCCGCGCGCGGTCGACTGGTCGGAGTCGGCGGTGCGCCGCCGGGTGGACGAACTGCGCAGGCAGCGCGTGCTGCGCTTCGATGTGGAGATCGATGCCGCGGTGCTCGGTTTCCCGGTGCAGGCCGCGCTGTGGCTGACGGTCGCGCCCGCTCGGCTCGTCGCCGTCGCCCGCGCCATGTCGGCGCACCCGGAGACCGCGTTCGTCGGCGGCACCACCGGCACCGCCAACCTGGTCGCGATCGTGGTGTGCCGCGACGCCGATGCCCTGTTCGACTACCTCACCGAGCGGATCGGCGCGCTCGACGGGATCGAACGCGTCGAGCCGGTCCCGATCACGGCCATCGCCAAACGGGCCGCTCCGGTCCGCTGAATTCGGGCGTTCCGTCGACGGGTTCGCGGGCGTAATGTGCTGGAGTACGGGCCGAATCGCCCTGGTCCGGCTCGTTGGGCGACGAGCGAGGGAGACCGAGATGAGCACCGCATCCAGTTCGGGATTCGATGCCGAAGCACTGCGCCGTGGCATCGAAGGCCGCGACGCGACCACACTGCTGGCACTGTACGGCGACGACGCCGAGATCCGGATGGTCGACCACAACGACCAGCCCAGCCATCCCCGTGTGCTGCACGGACGTTCGGCGATCGGCGAGATGTTCGACGACGTCTGCTCCCGGGAGATGACCCACAAACTGGAGAGCGTCCTGATGGACGGCGACCACGTCGCCTTCGTCGAGTCCTGCCGCTACCCCGACGGAACCCGAGTCCTGGTCCACTCCATGGCCGACGTCCGCGACGGCCGCATAGTCGACCAGACCTCCATCCAGGCCTGGGACGAGACAACCTGATCAAGCGAGAACATGGGTAACTCCCCGACAACAGCCAACGCAGCCGATCAACAATCCCCCGGCCGCGTCCCCACCTCCCCACGCACCTAGGTCTGGCCAAGAATCGCGGAGAGGCGGAACAGCCTGGCGGAGACGGAGGGATTTGAACCCCCGGTCGCTCTCGCGACGCTCGCTTTCAAGGCGAGTGCATTCGGCCGCTCTGCCACGTCTCCCTAAAGTGAGATGTTAGCGGACGCATCCGCGACCGCGGCGACCCGGAGAGGCAGCCAGGCCTGATGCAGGCGATCGAATTGAACGGGTTCGGCGGGCCCGAGGTGATGGAGTGGACCGTCACGGTCGATCCCGAGCCGGGGCCCGGCGAGGTGTTGGTCG
>NZ_JBSFNS010000321.1:0-1294 GCF_053587275.1 Amycolatopsis sp. NPDC003676 | reverse complement strand
GCCTCCGGCGCCGGGGCCGGACGGACCCAGAGCCGGTAGGCCACCCACAGCAGGACCAGCCAGACCGCGCCGACGACCAGCGCCACCCGGCTGTCGGCGTCGAAGGCGATCACCGCGATCACGAACACCAGGAAACCGATGGTGATCAGCTGGCCGTAGGGCCACAGCGGGACCGGGAACTTCAGCGCGGCGACCTCGGCGGCCGACATCCGCTGCCGCGAGCGGTACTGCGAGAACAGGATCATCAACCAGACGAAGATGGTCGCGAAGGTGGCGATCGAGGCGATCACCAGGAACACCTTGTCCGGGATCAGGTAGTTGAGCAGCACGCCGACCAGCAGGGTGACGGTCATGATGACCACCGTCATCCACGGCACGCCGTTGCGCGAGACCCGCCGCATGACCGCGGGCGCCTGACCGCGCTGGGCCATGCCGTACATCATCCGGCCCGCGCCGAAGATGTCGCTGTTGATGGCCGAGAGGGCCGCGGTGATCACCACGACGTTCAGCACGGCGGCCGCGGGGCCGAGGCCCAGGCTCTGGAAGATCTGCACGAACGGGCTGCCCTCGTCGCCGATGGTCTGCCACGGATTGATCGCCATGATCACCGCGAGGGTGAGGACGTAGAACAGGATGATCCGGACCGGCACCGTGTTGATCGCGCGCGGGATGGTGCGCTGCGGGTCCTCGGCCTCGCCCGCGGTGATGCCGATGATCTCGGTACCGCCGAAGGCGAACATGACGATCGCGAAGCAGGCGACGAAGCCGCCGAAGCCGGTCGGGAAGAAGCCGCCGTCGGCCCACAGGTTCTGCACGCCGCCGCTGGTGTCGTGGATGCCGAAGCCGAAGATCAGGATGGCGATGCCGCCGGCGATCATGGCCACGATGGCGACGATCTTGACCAGGCTGAACCAGAACTCGACCTCGCCGAACACCTTCACGCTGAGCAGGTTGATCGCGCCGATGAAGAAGATGATCGACAGCACCCAGATCCACCGGGGCACGTCGGGGAACCAGAAGCCCATGTAGACACCGAACGCGGTGACGTCGGCCAGACAGACGATGAGCATCTCGAAGGTGTAGGTCCAGCCGGTCACGAAGCCGGCCAGCGGGCCGAGGTGCTTGCTGGCGTACTCGCCGAACGAACCGGAGACCGGGTTGCTCACCGCCATCTCGCCGAGGGCGCGCAGCACGATGTAGATCGCGGCGCCGCCGATCAGGTAGGCGAGCAGATCAGCGGAACCTGGCAGCAGTCGTTCGACTTCCAGCCGGCGGGCTACGAACGCCGCTGGCG
>NZ_JBSFNS010000320.1:0-1295 GCF_053587275.1 Amycolatopsis sp. NPDC003676 | reverse complement strand
GTTCGACCCGGGCGTGGGTGCGGCCCGCGATCACCTGCAGCACCGTGAAACCACCGATGGCGACGGCGCAGAAACCGAGGGCGAACCCGTGCAGGGTGCTGCCCGCGAGCCATTCCACCAGCAGGATCACCGCGCACAGCAGCGGGCCGTAGGCGACCGCGCGCCACCGCGCGCCGGGCTCGGAGAACAACACCATGGGAGGACCGCGGCGCCTGGGCGCCCGAGGATCAGCCGACCAGGCTCGGCAACAGGATCAGGGCGATGGTGACGACGGCCAGCAGGACCATCAAGCCGATGACCAACAGGTCGCGCCGCAGGCGGTGCTGCTGCTCGATCACCACGCGCATCATTGCCTCCGAATCCCCCGGTTCTGCCACCGGTCACATCACCGGGATTACCCCAAATCCCTGTGATCATGCTCACCATACACTGTGGCGTGTCAGTGACCAAAGACGTCGGTGTTCAACCTCGCGTTCACCGACGGTTCAGCTGGAAGTACTTCGTCGATTCCGGCCGGTAACTCAGGTACGCGGCGCCGACCGCAAGCACGCCCTGCACGATGGCGGTGCCACCGGCGATCATCGTGGCCACCGAGGTGTCGCCGGAGAAGGCGAACATCGTGGCCACCGCGCCCATCCCCAGCCAGACCGCGACAACGGTGAGCACCGTGCGCGCCCAGGACTTGCCCTTGCCGAGCTGCTGCGCGATCAGCACGGTGACCCCGGCGAGCACGAGCCCGACGACCGCGGTCAGCCCGAAGGCGAGCAGCACCATCACATCGACCGTGGACGCGGGGAAATTCGGGTCGCTCTTGTGCATCTCGTCGAGGAACTGCTTGCTCAGCTCGTCGCGCTGCCCGGTCATGGTGGCGATGCCTGCGCCGGTGTAGACGACCCCGAGCCCGGACACGGCCCACCACAGCTGACGTGCGGTGCCGACATCCTCGGGCATCGGGCGGGATTCGGGTTTCTGCGGTGGAACGATCACGACAGCCAGTGTGCAGCCTCGGTCGCCCAATAGGTGAGCACGATGTCGGCGCCCGCCCGGCGGATGCCGATCAGCGACTCCAGGACCGAGGCCCTGCGGTCGATCCAGCCGCGCTCGGCGGCGGCGGTGATCATCGCGTACTCGCCGGAGATCTGGTACGCGGCGACCGGGACCGTGGAGCGGTCGGCCACGTCGCGCAGGATGTCGAGGTAGGACATCGCGGGCACCTTCGAGTACCACCACCGCCCCACCCAGGGCATCGACCCGGAAACCGGCCAGGGCGACGCACACATCGCCTTCGCCTTCGC
>NZ_JBSFNS010000319.1:0-1296 GCF_053587275.1 Amycolatopsis sp. NPDC003676 | reverse complement strand
GTCGGCTGCTCCGCGCCCTCGCACGTCTACCCGTCGCTCGGAGCCATCCGCGAACTCGTGCCTGGTGGTGCAGCCGTCGGTGCTGCTGCTCGACGAACCGTTCGGCGCCCTCGACGACATGACCAGGCAGCGGCTGAACCTGGAACTGCTGCGCATCTGGACCGAGAAGCCCGCGACCACGCTGATGGTCACCCACGGCATCGGGGAAGCGGTGTTCCTCTCCGACGTGGTCGCGGTGATGAGCCCGCGTCCCGGACGGGTGCTGGAGCTGGTCGAGATCGATCTGCCGCGCCCGCGCACGCCCGAAATGATGCGGACGCCGGAATTCCACAAGCTCTGCGATTACCTCTCCGAGCTGCTGTTCGGCCGCGGTGGTGTCGCATGAGTGAGGCACTCGCGGGGTCGGAGCCGCTGGTCGAGGCCACGGGCGGGCAGCCGCCGGTGAGCGCGATTCGTGCGCGGCTCGGAGGGGGATTCCGTGGTCATCGGATGGCGGGTGCGTTGGGCGTCGCCGCCCTGATCGCGCTGTGGTGGGCTCGGCCCAACGGCGGCCAGCAGGAATTTCTCCATGTTCGCCGCGTCGTCGTCGAAGCCGAGCGCCTGCTGCAACGGGGTGCCGCCGCCGAGGTAGACGAAGCCGCCCGCCAAGGCCGCGGCCCCACCCCAGCCGCCGGTGCGTTCCAGGATCAGGACATCGGCGCCGGCGCGCGCCGCTTCGATCGCCGCGCAGACACCGGCGATCCCGTAGCCGGCGATGACGACGTCGGCCCGGGCGTCCCACTCGGAGATCTCGGCTGCCCGGTGGGGCTGTGCGCCGCTCATGACTGCTTGCGGTGCTGGGACACCACGGTGCCGACGGCGTTGTCGAGCTTCATTCCCGGCGCCCAGCCGATGTAGTGGGTCAGGAACACCGCGATCTCGCGCAACTGCGCTTCGTCGAGTTCGTCGTTGCGCAGTGCCGCGCCCAGCTGGATCTCGGCGACATCGAAAAGCCCTTGGGCACTGAGCGCCCCGAGCAACAGCAGCCGCCGGTCACGGATCGTCAGTCCCGGCCGCGACCAGATCTCGGCGAACAGGTGGTCGGCGGTGATGGCGAAGAGGTCACCGGGGCCGTCGGCGAAATCCCAGCCGTACACCTCGCTCATCTTCGCCAGTCCCCGTTGCCTGCGGCTGTCGCTGTCGGGCTGTCCATCGGTGGTCATGCGGTCTCCTTGCCTAGCAGCTGTTTTCCGACGCCGAGCCCGTCGGCCAACCGCGTGGCGGCCAGCTGGGCCAGCGGTAGTGGCACGTCGAGTC
>NZ_JBSFNS010000318.1:0-1306 GCF_053587275.1 Amycolatopsis sp. NPDC003676 | reverse complement strand
GCCAGGGAGTAGGTGCGGGTGTCGAGGATCGCCTCGTCACCGAGCCGCAGGGCCGCGAGCCCGGCGTTGCGGTAGGCGGTGGCGCCGAGCTCGCTCGCGCCCATCACCGCGGGCGCCCAGCCGAATCGGTCGGCCTCCTCCAGCCAGGCCCGGATGGCCTGCGGCCAGGCCTGTTTGGGCCCGATCGGATCGCCGCTGGCCAGGCTCACCCCGAGCTCGACGCGATAGGTGATGGCCGCCTTGCCGTTCGGCGCGAACACCACCGCCTTGTCGCGGCGGGTGGCGAAGTAGCCCAGCGAGTCCTCGACATCGCTCGCCGCGAGCAGCCCGCGCAGCGCCGACTCGTCCAGCGCGGTCATCGCGTTGTCGGCCCGGCGCGAGCGCAGCAGCACCACCACCGCGGCGAGCAGGGCGATCGCGCCGAACAGGCCGAGCAGGAAGTTGACCCACGGCCGCGGGTGCCCGTCGAAGTGCTCGTTGTTCACCAGCACCGCCGCCGTCACCCGGTAGACCGCCCACAACGGCCGCTGCGGGCCGGGCGGCAGCGTGCCCGGCGCGAGTTCGACCAGACCCCAGCCGATCAGGCAGCCCAGCGCCAGCCCGGCCACCAGCACGCCGAGCGCCTTCCACAGCGCGCCCGGCCGGACCCGGGTGTAGAACTCGTTGCGCGCCGCGATCAGGATCCCGATGACGACGATGTGCACGACGAACGCCACCAGCGCGTCGATGTCGTCGTCGGCGACGAAGTCCAGGATGTTGGAGATCGCGTAGAGCAGCAGGTACACCACCAGCAGCCACCACGCGACGCGTTTTCGGCTGGCGATCGCCCCGGCCAGCAGGCCGACGACCACCGCCCACACGAGGCTGGTGTCGGGGGCATCGAAGTAGTAGACGTCCACATAGTGCCGCGGCACCTGCGTCAGGTAGCGCAGCGCGGGCGAGAGGCTCCACAGGAACAGCAGCACCGCGAAGACACCGAGAACGAGCCCGGTGATGTGCGGTACCTCGGCCAGCCTGCCGTGCCCACGATGCGGAACGGCGGCGGCGCGGCCCGGCGATGCCTCGACGATGGGGTGTTGCTCGGCCTGCGTGGTGGTCACCGATCCAGTGTGCGTGCATCCGGGCCGGATCGGTGTGGCGGACACCGCGGCGTGTTCGTCACGCGGCCCGGTGGTGGGGCCGGTTGCGACCGGTTTTTCGCCGGGGGGTAAGTATTAGCCCATGTCGGAACCAGGCCCGCCATGGCCTTCTTGAGCCAGTACATGCCGTACTTGGCGTAGGCGTCGGCGGGCTGCGAAACGGTCGC
>NZ_JBSFNS010000317.1:0-1310 GCF_053587275.1 Amycolatopsis sp. NPDC003676 | reverse complement strand
GGTGTACACCGCCTGTGCGTCAACCCGCTTGTTCGGGCAGCGGTACACCGCCACGGATTCGCCGACGGCGTGGAACATCACGCCCGCGCTGTGATTGCCGTAGGCGCCCGCGTCGGTGAGCACGTCGACCGCGAGCGCGGTCAGCAGGCCCGCCGCGTCGGCGGCCGCGGTGACCGCGACCCGCATCGGATGACGGCAGGTGGCGGAGGTGAATTCGTCGGTTCTGGTGAACTCGTACTGCACGGGATGCCCGCTTCGCAGCACCGCCAGCGCGATCAGGTCCTCGGCCAGCATCTCCTGCTTGGCCCCGAATCCGCCGCCGACCCTGGCCGCGAACACCCGCACCTTGTCCCGCTCCAGCCCGAACACATGGCACAGTTCGTCGCGCACCAGGAACGGGACCTGGGTGCTCGTCCGGATGACCAGCCTGCCCGCGTCGTCCAGCCAGCCGATCCCGCCGTGTGTCTCCAGATGCACGTGCTGCACGCGCGGCGAATGCCACACCCCGCTGACCACTTTCGCGGCCCGCTCGATCCCCGCCTCGAAATCTCCGACTCCACCGTGGATCTCGGCCACGAGGTTGCGCTGCGGGTCGGCGATCCGCGCCGACTCCGGTTTGTCGGCGTGGAGCTTCGGCGCGTCCGCGGCGAGTGCGGATTCGGGCTCGAAAACAGCTGGTAGCAGCTCGTATTCGACGCGCAACGCACGCACTCCGGCACGTGCGGCATCGAGCGTCTCCCCTACCACCGCGGCCACCCGCTGGCCCGCGAACCGCACCGTGCGATCGAGGACGAAGGTGTCGTCGGGATCGTCCTCCCGCAGTTCGTGCCGGGCCGTCGAGAAGGCGGTGGACGGCGCGTCCGCATGGGTCAGCACCAGCCGGACACCCGGCACAGCCTCTGCCGCAGCAGAATCGATGGACACGATGCGCGCGTGCGGATGCGGACTGGCCAGCACCGCCAGGTGCCACGGCGCGACAGGCGGCATCCGCTCACCCGCCCCTGGCACCACATCCAGCGTGAACGCCTCGGCACCGCGCACGATCCGCGTGCCCGCCGGTGCCCGCACGCCGTCGCCCATCTGCCCCGGACCGTGCCTACCCCGCATTGCCGCCTCGACCGCCCCCACTGCGGAACTGCTGACCTCCGGTCCCTCCGCCGCCGGCACGACGGTGACCTCGGCCTCCCCCAGCCCCGACCGCCCGGCGGACGCCGCGAGCGCCGAGCCAACACCCTGATCGCCACGAGCCGGAGCGTCCACCGCCGACCTGCGGGGTTCGGGGGTGGACGTAGTTGTGCACAATGCTGCAC
>NZ_JBSFNS010000316.1:0-1316 GCF_053587275.1 Amycolatopsis sp. NPDC003676 | reverse complement strand
GTCGGCCGTCGGCGCGAGCCGATACTTGCGCCATGACGACCACGACGCCACTGCGCGGACCGATGTTGCACCCGCGGGTGATCACCCTGGTTCGGCCCTCCGGGACCGTGCAGCTGGGGTGGGACCCGGAGCGAGCGCTGCTGCTCGAGACCACCGAACTCGACACCGGCACCGTCCTGGCCTTCCTTCGCCTGCTCGACGGCTTGCAGTCGATGCCCCAGATCGTCTGGCGGGCCGGCGAATTCGGTATCGCGCCCGCGCGCACCGTCGCCCTGGTCAGCGCGATCGACGAGGCCGGGCTGCTGCTGCAACCAGAGCGCAAACAGGGCACGGTGCGCGGTGTCGCCGTGCACGGGCTCGGGCCGCTGTCGGACGCGGTGACGATCGGTGTGCGGCGCATGGGCATCCGGCCGACCCGATCCCGGGAGTACCGGCCCGGCACCGCGGTCGGGGCGGGGTGCAACCTGGTGGTCCTCACCGACGCGCTGATGGTCGACCCGCGCCTGTCGGTGGACCTGGTGCTGCGCCGGGTACCGCACCTGCAGGTCCGGATCCGCGACGGCATCGGTGTGGTCGGCCCGCTGGTCCTGCCGGGCCGGACCAGTTGCCTGCGCTGCGCCGATCTCACCCGCACCGGGTTCGACGCCGACTGGCCGCACCTGGCCGCCCAGCTGCTCGGCCGCACCGGGCACGCCTCACCGGCCGGGATCGCGGCCACCACTGCGCTGGCGCTGGGCGAGCTGGAGACGATCGTCGCCTGTTCACCCCGCCAGGACCCGGGCACGCTCGACGCCACGATGGAGCTGAACCTCGACACCCACGAGGTGCACCGACGCCCCTGGCCACCGCATCCCGACTGCGGCTGCCGCACCCTGACCACACCGGAATCGGACGCGGGCCGGTGAGGACTCACACCGCACGGTGTGAGCATTCTTATGGCACACCAGCGGCAAGTTCGGCCATGATGGGTAGCGTGTCCGAGATCGTGCGCCGCAGTTCCAGCCGCAATGCCAAGTTGGCCAAGATTCCGCTCGGTATTGCCGGACGAGCCGCCGTCGGTTTCGGCAAGAAGCTGGTCGGGGGTGACAAGCAGCAGATCAACGCCACGCTGAACCAGAAGGCCGCCGAACAGCTGTTCACCGTGCTCGGCGAGCTCAAGGGCGGCGCGATGAAGTTCGGCCAGGCGCTGAGCGTGATGGAGGCCGCGGTCCCGGAGGAGTTCGGCGAGCACTACCGCGAGGCACTCACCAAGCTGCAGGCCGCCGCGCCGCCGATGCCCGCCGAGACGGTGCACCGGGTGCTTGACCAGCAACTCG
>NZ_JBSFNS010000315.1:0-1318 GCF_053587275.1 Amycolatopsis sp. NPDC003676 | reverse complement strand
GTTTCACCGTGCCCGACCTGGCCCGCCGCGCGGGCCTCGCCGTCGACGAACAGGGCCGTATCCGCACCGACGCCACCCTGCGCTCGATCTCGCACCCCGATGTCTATGCCGCGGGCGACGCCGCGCTGATCGACGGCCCCGGCGACCGTCCCCTCCGGATGGCCTGCGCGACCGCCCTGCCCGCGGGTTCCTACGTCGCCACGGCGATCGTCGCCAGGGCGGGCGGCGCCGAGCCGAAGCCGATGACCTTCCGCTACCAGCTGCAGTGCATCAGCCTGGGCCGCCACGATGCCGTCATCCAGTTCCTCAACGCCGACGACAGCCCGGCGAACCGTGTCGTCCGTGGACGCGCCGGTGCCTGGGTCAAGGAGCGGATCGTCCGCATCGCGGGCCGAGCGGCCGGCCTGCGCTGAGCGCGGAGCCGTGTCCACCCCCAGCCGCTCGTTACCCGCGCGGGCCGAAGGCGGCGGGGTTTCTCCTGAGCGCTCCGACGAGTGACCCGATCCAGGGGACGACAGCGAGCACGCCGAGCACGATCAGCCACGGCACCCGCCACCACCAGCGCAGATCCAGCTCGCCCGCAGCTGGTTCCGTGGTGAATGGTCGAGCGGTCGACGACCACACCACGAACGCGTCCCCGATCGGCACCAGCCCGAAGGCGTACCGCTTGGAGCCGGGCAGATCCACCGGCAGCCCCAGCAGTTCGCCCTCGGCGCCGAGCGCGGCGGCCAGCTCGTGGTCGCCGTTGACCCGGGCGGCCCCGAGCCCGACCACCGTGGCGGACAGGCTGATCCCGGCGACCAGCGGCCCCGAATCGACATCGCCCGGCTTGTCCACGCCGCGCGGGTACTCGCGCAGCGCGGGTCCGAAACCGCCAGGGTAGGTGAGGAATTGGTCGCGGAACAGGCGGTATTGGTCGCGGGCGAAGTCGGCGTCGAGTTCCGGCAGGAACCGCAGGATCACCGTCTGCGAGGTGGCCCGCGCACCGTCGAGCTGGGTTCCGTCCGGCGTGACGTCGTGCGGCAGCAGGCCGGTGGCCGGATCGAGGTGTGCCCGCGCCGAGTCCAGCCACCGGGTGGTCACCGCGCCGAATCGCTCGCCGAAAAGCCTGTCGTGCAACCGCAGCGACGCGACCGCCACGGTGGAATCGACCGGCCACGCCTGCCCGTGATAGGCCTGCAGGAACGGTGTCTCCGACGCCGCGAACGCCGCCGCGATCTCGGCACTGTGCGCTTCGAACCGCTGCACCTCGGCGGGATCGCCGGCATCGAGCGACAGGATCGCTCCGCGCAACCAGTTGGTCCACCCCGCCCAGAAC
>NZ_JBSFNS010000314.1:0-1322 GCF_053587275.1 Amycolatopsis sp. NPDC003676 | reverse complement strand
CTCATGCTGCCGCGCGTCCAGGGCGCCCCGATCGCCTTCTCCGCGCTGGTCACCATGGTGACACTGGGCTGCGGATTCACGATCCAGTCGGTCGCGCGCAAGATCGACCGGCCCGGTACCGCGCGGGCCGGTGTCGTCGCCCTGGTGCTGCTCACCGCGGGCATGGTGCTGGCGTCGTGGACCGCGGCCACCCTGAGCATCCCGGTGACCCTGCTGACCGCCGTCGTGCTCGGCAGCGGCTACGGCATCGGCCTGGTGGCCGGGCTCCAGCAGATCGAGCGCATCGCGGGCCCGGGCGACCTCGCCGGCCTGAACGCGGTCTTCTACTCGGTGAGCTACCTCGGCTTCGGTGTGCCCGCCGTCCTGTCGGCCCTGCACAGCGGCTTCGGCTTCGGCTACCCGGCCATGTACCTCGTCGTCGCGCTGATCGCCGCGGCCAGCCTGGCGCTGGTCGCCGCGAACTACCGCGAGCCACGGGCGGCCGGGAGCGATACGGTCGAGCCGTGAGCGCCGACCCGATCGAGACCCTGCGGCGCTGGGCCGATTCCGGCGCGATCTGGCGGGTGGTGGCCCGGCGCGCCGACACGGTGACCATCGGCCTGTTCGAGTGCACGGGCGGTCAGGAGGTCGACCGGTTCGCCTCCACCGACCCGGCCTTGCTGCGCTTCCTCGGCGATCGCAACAGCAGCGAGGACTGACGCGGGGTTACGCTGGGTGCCGTCATCGCTTCACGTCACGACGGCCGTCCCGGCCGGTCCGCTCAGTGAGGAGAGATCATGTCGGCACCAACCAAGGGACTGTCCGCGGGCACCTGGGTCATCGACCCGAGCCACTCGGCCCTGGAATTCGCCGTACGCCATCTGATGGTGAGCAAGGTGCGCGGCCGGTTCACGATCTTCTCCGGCACGCTCGTCATCCGCCCCGACGGTTCGGCCGACGCCGACGTCGAGATCCGGGTCGATTCGGTCACCACCGACAACCCACAGCGCGACGACCACCTGGCCACCGCCGACTTCTTCGACGTGTCCCACTACCCGCTCGCCACCTTCACGGCCACCGGGTTCCGGCCCACCGGCACCGAATTCGACGTCACCGGCGATTTCACCATCCGTGGCACCACCCGGCCGGTCACCCTGGCCGTGGAGTTCCTCGGCGCGGGCCCCGGCATGACCGACGCGCCGGTCGCCGGTTTCACCGCGACCACCACCATCAACCGCCGTGATTTCGGCTCGGGAGCGCGGCCGATGAGACCCTCGACCCGGCCCGCGCGCATGGCCTCGAGCAGCATGGCGGCGAGCTCGCCGCGGACCCGCCCCATGCGA
>NZ_JBSFNS010000313.1:0-1323 GCF_053587275.1 Amycolatopsis sp. NPDC003676 | reverse complement strand
GGCAGCGAAATGATCACGATCGAGCCGTCGAGCGCAGACATCAGCACGCCGAGGGTGGTGTTGGAGAGTGCTACCCACTTGTACCGCCCGCCGTGTGGAGATACGCGATGCGGGGTTCGCGCCAGGTCGCGGCGGGACCGAGATCGACCGCGTCATCGGCGAATCGGACGACGAGCCCGTCCGCGTACATCGGCGCCACCGCGGGCGAACCGGGGTCGCGCCGGTCGACGAACTGCCGCCACAGCCGATTCGAATTCGGCGGCCCCACCCACAGCGCCCCGTCGACCTTCTCCCGCAGGTCACCGAGCCCGCCGAACGCCTCCTCCGAGCCCTGCGACCCCAGGCTCTCCCCGTAGACGAACAGCTTCGGCCGATGCTCCGGCGGCTGCGCCAGCCACCGCTCATACACCGCGTCGAACAGCTCCCTGCCCGCCGCGGCCGCCTTCTCCCGGTCCGACAGGAACGACAGCACGCTGGGCAGATACGAGTACTGCGTCGCCACCAGGGCGCTGTCGCCGTTGTACATCAGCTCGATCGACTCGGCGCTGGTCGAGTCGACCCAGCCGGTGCCGGTCGTGCTGATCACCACCAGCACTTCCCGTTCGAAGGCCTTCGTCCGGTCGAGTTCGGCGACGGCCAGATCGGTCTGCGCCTCGAAGCCGTCGGCCGATTCCAGCCCCGCGTACACCCGGATCGGTTCGCGCGCCGGCTTTCCGGTGACCTCCCCGATGGCCAGCGCGGTCGGCGCGTTGGACACGAACCACCGGCCCTCCGAGCCGAGGGTGTCCCACTTCGCCAACGACTCGGGGCTGCCGGAGCGTTCGGGCAGCGTCGGCTGGATCGCGTGCGGGGAGGTGTGGCTGTTGCGGGCGCTGAACGCCGAATTCGCCACGGTGAAGAAGCCTTTCGCGAGCACGCCGTTGAACAGCAGCACGGCGGCGATGATCACGATGACCACACCGAGCGGCCGCGCGAACGAGGCCGGGATCCGGACCCACTGGTTCAGGCCGCGCGCCACGAACCGCACCAGCCGGACCACGCCGCGCGAAAGCCAGATCAGCAGGCCGACGACCACCGCGCCGACCAGCACGGTGCGCGGATAGCCGGAGTCGGAGATCGGTTCCATCGCCATCAGGTCGGTGATCTGATGCTGCCAGTGCGCGGACTGGACGCTCAGCGCGATCGAGACGATCAGGCAGGCCAGCACGATCACGGACTTCACCGCGATCGACGTCCAGCTCGGGCGCTGCGCCCAGAGCTCGGCGACCCGGGCGGGCAGGGTGATCCTGGGCCGCACCCACTTGCCCCAGGCCCAGGCCAGGG
>NZ_JBSFNS010000312.1:0-1327 GCF_053587275.1 Amycolatopsis sp. NPDC003676 | reverse complement strand
GCCAGATTCCGCGCCGCCCCCGGCGAATTGGTGTACACCGTGTCCGGCCGCACCAGCTCCGGCAGCGGTGGCGCGGGCATCGTGAACGGTCCTGCCGCCGAGGCGGTGTCGGGCTGGTCACCGTCGGGCAAGGCCGGACGGTCGCTGTCCCCCTGGGTCCACATGTCCGGAAGACTAATCAGTCGGTGGGTGTCATGCCGTGCGACGGTGTCGCGGGGGCGGATCCAGCGTGCCGCTGCGGCGGTCCGTCGCCCTCGTCAGGCGCCCGCGCCGACCGCGACTTCGGCGAACGACCCGACCCAGCGGTGCGGTGCGCGCGGCGGGTTCGGCTCGCCGTCGCGGTGCACGCCGACGACCTGCCATCCGGCGGCCACCGCGGCATCGAGTTCGTCCGGATGGTCGGAGAGGAACAGGATCTGCGCGGCCGGGATGCCGATGCGCTCGGCGATGACGTCGTAGGACGCGGCCTCTCGCTTGGGCCCGGCGCTGACCAGGTCGAAGTGGTCGGTGATCAACCCGGACAGGTCGCCCGCCTCGGCGAAGGCGAACCAATCCCGTTGGTTGCGTTCGGAACCCGAGGAGTACACGTATAGGGGGAGCCCGGCCGCGTGCCAGGCCGACAGGGCGGGCACGACATCGGCGAAGAACCGGCCGTGCAGCGCGCCCGCGCGGAACCCCTGGGCGCAGATCGCGCCCTGCGCGGCCTTGAGCGGTTCGGCCTTGATGTCGGAATGCAGCCAGCCGGTGAGGATCTCGGCGATCCGGTCGGTGCCCGCATCGGGTTCGCCCGCCAGTTCACGGGTCGCCGCGATCACCGATTCGGCTGCGCCCGAGGCGTTCTCGGCCAGCCAGTCGGGCAGCCGCTGCTCGGTGTAGCCGTACAGATCGTTGCGCACCGAGTCGGTGGGGCTGGTGGTGCCCTCGATGTCGAGGACGACGGCGCGGGTCACGGGGCGGTGAGCAGTTCGTCCAGCGTCGGGAAGCCCGCGCTGATCTTGTCGCCGGTGAAGCCGCCGATCCAGCCGTCGGCCTCCTCGAAGAAGCGGATCGCGATGAAGTCGGGCCGGGTGCCCATGTCGAACCAGTGCAGGGTGCCCGCGGGAACGGAGAGCAGGTCACCCGCCTCGCAGACCGTCGCCAGCACGGCGTCGCCGAGGTGCAGGTAGAAGCAGCCGCGACCGGCGGCGAAGAAGCGCACCTCGTCCTCGGCGTGGCGGTGCTCGTCGAGGAATTTGGCGCGCGCGCCCGCCGCGGTGGCGGGCCACTCCGGGTTGTCGTCGTCGGGGTGGATGCGGGCGACATCGATGTGCTCGTAGCGGCCCGCGGC
>NZ_JBSFNS010000311.1:0-1328 GCF_053587275.1 Amycolatopsis sp. NPDC003676 | reverse complement strand
AGGTGCTGCGCAGGGTCGGATTCGGGGTGACCGGTCTGGTCGCCCCGGCGGCGGTGCTCGGCGCGGCGCTCGGTTTCGGCGCGCAGCGGATCGTGCAGGACATCCTGGCCGGGTTCTTCCTGATCACCGAGCGTCAGTACGGCTTCGGTGACGTGGTGCGGATCGCGGTCACCGGATCGGCCGACGCGGCCGAGGGCACCGTGGAGGACGTGACGTTGCGCATCACCACGCTGCGCAACTCCGACGGCGAGGTCATCACCGTCCCGAACGGGCAGATCGTGAAGGTGACCAACCTGTCCAAGGACTGGGCACGTGCCGCGATCGACGTGCCGGTGTCGGCCCAGGCCGACATCACCAAGATCAACGAAATCCTGCACGAGGTGTGCACCAAGGCCTACCAGGACCGCCGCCTCAAGCCACTGCTGCTCGACGAGCCGTCCGTGATGGGTGTGGAAGATCTCTCGCTCGACGAGATGAACATCCGGATGGTTGCCCGCACATTGCCGGGCAAACAATTCGAGGTGGGGCGTGAGCTGCGCGTGCGCGTCGCGGCCGCCCTGCGTAAGGAAGGAATCAGTGAAACCACGTAAGTCGACGGCGATCCTCATGGCCACCTGGGTGTCCACGTTCGTCGTCTACCTGTTCGTCAAGCCCGCCGAAACCGCCAACACCGGCCCGGTGTCGCTGCTCAACGCCGTGCCCGCCTGGGTCGATCCGACGCCGTAGGGTTGCTCGCCGCCTCGCCGACGCCGGTCGGGGCCGGTCGCCGGGGCCGGTCGCTGGCTACACTGGCTCCCCGTGATCACCATGCGCAACGTCACCAAGTCGTACAAGACCTCGACGCGGCCGGCGCTGGACAACGTCTCCGTCGAGGTGGACAAGGGCGAATTCGTCTTCATCATCGGCCCGTCCGGTTCGGGGAAGTCGACCTTCATGCGGCTGCTACTCAAGGAGGAGTCGCCGACGGCGGGCGAGATACGGGTGGCCGATTTCCGGGTCGACCGGCTGCCGGGCCGGAAGGTGCCGAAGTTGCGGCAGCGGATCGGGTGCGTCTTCCAGGACTTCCGGCTGCTCCAGCAGAAGACCGTGGAGCAGAACGTGGCCTTCGCGCTCGAGGTGATCGGCAAGCGGCGCCAGTTCATCGAACGCACCGTGCCCGAGGTGCTCGACATGGTCGGGCTCGGCGGCAAGGGCAACCGCCTGCCCTCGGAACTGTCCGGTGGTGAGCAGCAGCGCGTGGCGATCGCGCGGGCGCTGGCGATGGATCCCAAGCTGATGCTGTTCGACGAGCCCACCTCGGCGCTGGACCCGGAAATGGTCCAGGAGGT
>NZ_JBSFNS010000310.1:0-1331 GCF_053587275.1 Amycolatopsis sp. NPDC003676 | reverse complement strand
GGCTCGACACGGGCACGCACGATTCGCTGCTGGAGGCCGGGCAGTTCGTGCACCCTGCACCATCGCGACCATCGGTTTGGGGATCTCCCGCCAGCGGCGGCACATGCCCAGGTACACCTCGGACTCACGCGCGAAGCGCTGATCGCCGCCGGCGCGGTCGAGGTGGTCCCACCACAGCGCGGCCTTGTTCTCGTAGTGCACGTCGTGGTCGCGGCCCGGGGTACCGATGTCGTGGCCAGCGCTGAAGTGCTTTCCGTTGCCCGCCAGCACGATCACCTTGACCTCGGGGTCCTCGACGGCCCGCACGAAGGCGGCGTCGAGGGCGTAGGTCATCTTCGAGTTCTGCGCGTTGCGGAACTCGGGCCGGTTCATGGTGACGACGGCGACCGACCCGCGCACTTCATAGGTGACGACCTCGGTCTCGGTTTCGGAACTCACGACTTCTCCTCACGAAGCTCACGCTTGAGCACTTTGCCCGCCGCGCTGTAGGGCAGCTGGTCGCGGAACTCCACGAGCCGGGGCACTTTGAAATTGGCCAATGTGGACGCGGCGAAGGCGATCACCTCGTCCGCGGTCAGCGTCGAGCCTGCCTTGCGGACGACGACGGCCTTGCCGACCTCGCCCATCCGCTCGTCCGGGATACCGATGACCGCCGACTCGGCGACGCCGTCGAGCCGGGCCAGGGTCTGCTCGATCTCGGCGGGGTACACGTTGAATCCGCCGGTGATGTACATGTCCTTGAGCCGGTCGGTGATCTTCAGGTAGCCGCGCTCGTCGACGACGCCGATGTCGCCGGTGTGCAGCCAGCCGTCGGCGTCGATGGCCTCGGCGGTGGCCTCGGGATCGTCGAGGTAGCCGAGCATCACGTTGGGGCCGCGCAGCAGCACCTCACCGGCCTCGGACAGGCGCAGTTCGAAGTCGGCGATCGGGCCGCCGCAGGTGTTGGCGATGGTGGCGGCGTCGTCCTCGGGGCGGCACATGGTGCCGAAACCGGCCGACTCGGACAGGCCGTAGGTGCCAAGGGTGAGTTCACCGCGATCATGGGGCCCTCCGGTTCGGGCAAGTCCACGCTCATGCACTGCCTGGCCGGGCTCGACAGCGCCAGCGCGGGCCAGGTCCGCATCGGTGACACCGCG
The DNA here is from genome assembly GCF_053587275.1 of Amycolatopsis sp. NPDC003676. Classification (NCBI taxonomy): domain Bacteria; kingdom Bacillati; phylum Actinomycetota; class Actinomycetes; order Pseudonocardiales; family Pseudonocardiaceae; genus Amycolatopsis; species Amycolatopsis sp. NPDC003676. The sequence goes on along the minus strand of NZ_JBSFNS010000310.1, from coordinate 195 downwards.
TTGACCGGGCTGTCGGACAAGCAGATGACCGCGCTGCGCCGCGACCGCATCGGTTTCGTGTTCCAGGCGTTCAACCTGGTGCCCACGCTGACGGCGCTGGAGAACATCACGCTGCCGCTCGACATCGCGGGCCGCAAGGCCGACCACCAGGAGTGGCTCGACACCGTCAAGCGCCTGGGCCTCGGCGACCGGCTC
>NZ_JBSFNS010000309.1:0-1336 GCF_053587275.1 Amycolatopsis sp. NPDC003676 | reverse complement strand
GACCTCTCCCGTGCCGCACGAGTCGAAGTCGATCGAGTAGTCATCGCTCATGGGCTCCATTCCTGCCAGATAATCGGTCACGGTGCACACGTCGGCGTCGAACTGTCACGGGTCACCGAAATCCGGTCAGCGCGAATGTCTCTTCCATGGGATCGTGACGCCATGACAGAGCAGTACATGTCGACAGAATCCGAAGGTCCGCACAGCCTCTGGGCGCAGTGGCGCAAGGGCGCCGCAGTCGTCGTGGTCGGTCTCTACCTGGCCGCGACGGTCCGATTGATCGTGAGCGGGAATTGGAACGACCTCGCGGCGGAGAAACTGTTCGGTCTGACCGGCGTGGTCGCCGCGCTGCTGTGGCTCGTCGCCGTGGCGGCTACCGAGTCGGCGCCAGGCGCGCCGGGCACCACGCAGAAGCGATGGACGACAAGCAGGATCGTGGCCGCGAGCGTTGTCGCCGCCCTTGTAGTCGGCGGAGCTTTTCGGATGATCCTCACCCGCGATCTCGGCGACCCGATCGCTGGGCTGCTCAACCAAACAGCGGTGATCAGCGTGGCGCTGCTGTTCCTTCTCGGCGGGCTTCCCATCCATCGACAGCGGAACTGAACTCCGGACACCGGTTCCCGGGTACCAGTTGTTCGATGTCGAGCCGCGGTCGATGTGGGGCGGCGGCGGTCGGAGTCGACAGAACGGCCGTATCGGGCTGCGCGGCGCTATCGGATCGTGGCGGCTATTGATTCGACTCGATCAGACAGCGGGACGGTCAGCTCGATTATCGGGATATCCGCTAGGAGGTGCAGTGGGTCGGTGTAGGCGAGCTCGAGGAGGATGTCGTTGACCGTGCGGCGGAGGCCGGGCATTTCCGCCGGGGGCAGGAGTCGGTCGGCGTCGGGGGTTATGGGCACGATGATCAGGAGATCCAGTGCGGCCAAGGCGCTTTCGAGTGCAGCGGTATCGGTGGCGGATTCGATGTCGAGGCCCGTCGCCGACAGGTAGGCCAGGAAGTCCAAGGGGGTGCGGTCGAAGACGGAACCGTCGGGTTCGGTGGTCAGGAGGTGGATCGAGCGGGTCAGTTGGGCTCGGTAGTCGGCGCGTGATGGTGGGTATTCGAAGTCGTGGCCGTCTTCCTCGAGGAGGACGTACGGTTCCTCGATCGGGGTGAGTTCGGTGAAGCGGGAACACAGTTCGTGCACCAGTGTCGTCTTGCCGGTTCCGTGTGGGCCGGACACCCCGATACGCATTCCACTCCTTCGATTCGATTCCCTGATGCGGAATAATGCGATCGTATGGGCTTCACGGATGCCGAACTCGACTATCTCCGGTCGCAGCCGCTTGCTCG
>NZ_JBSFNS010000308.1:0-1340 GCF_053587275.1 Amycolatopsis sp. NPDC003676 | reverse complement strand
CCAGCGTCGTCGCCGCCAAGCCGAGCAGGATCGCGGCCTGCGTGCCGGTGATCGCCGTGGTCACCGGGCGGTCGAACAGCAGCGCGGCGGCGAAGACGGGCAGCGCGGTGAGCGCGATCGTGACGCTCGCGGTGATGTCACCGGAGCGGCGCCGGACCACCAGCAGCGCGCCGGTCAGCCCCACCACCGCGCTGGCGACGGCCGCTGCCAGCAGCCCGCCGCGCTCCTCGACGACCTCGTCACCGGCGATGGCCGCCGACAGCCCGCTCAGGGCGATCATGCTCAGCGCGGCCAGCACCACCGGCAGGGTCCGCGCCACGTGCAGCACCGGCCACTCCCGGCGCATCTGCACCGGCACCCCCGCCGCCTGCAACACCACCAGGAACCCCAGCAGCAGGAGCTCGGTCGTCAACACGGGCGACAGCACCGCCGCGCCGAGCACCACCCCCACCGCCAGCGGTTGCGACTGCCACCGCATCGCGATCCCGACCCCCGCCGACGCGACCCCCAACGCCACCGCGAGCCCGATCCCCGGCGCCACCCAGTGGTAATACCCGGTCACCGCGACCACATCCAGGTAGGCACCGGCAATACCGGTGGCCACCAACGCGATTCCGCCGACCCGCCCACCGGGCCGCCCGAACACCCGCCACCCGGCCGCGACCAACCCGACCGAAAGCACTCCCCCGGCAACAACTCTCGCCACCGGCCCGAAGAACCCGGCCTGCGCCGCCAGCACCAGCAACATCAGCACACCGATGAGCGTCACCCCGACACCCGCCACCGCCAGCGCCCGCGAAATCACCCCTTCCCGCTGCCACCACGGCGTCCGCGGCTCCCGCACCACCGGCGCCACCCACCCCCCACCGGGCCGCCCCGCCCCATACCCCGACGCCCGGTTCCACCCCCCGTATGACGGCGGAACATGCTGCGCCCCAGCCATTTGCCGCACCTGCCCATACCCCGGCGCCCACGGCGACTGCCCCACCCCAGCACCACCAGGCACCCCACCGATGAACTGCCCACCCGGGCCGAACCCACCCACCGGCGGCTGCCCACCAACCGGCACACCCCCGACCACGTCGCCACCACCGACCGGCACACCACCAGCCACCTGGCCACCAACCGGCGCAGCGCCAGGCGCCTGGCCGCCACCGACCGGTGCAATGCCGGGGATCTGTCCACCGGCGACAGGCACTCCGCCCGGAGCCGGAATACCGCCGCTCGCTGCGACATTCGATGCCGCAGCGCCGGGAACTCCGGAATTCGATACCGGCCCGGCTCCGCGCGCCCGCGCCTCTTCCACCAGCCGGGAAACGATCTCGAACTGCGCGGGATTC
>NZ_JBSFNS010000307.1:0-1342 GCF_053587275.1 Amycolatopsis sp. NPDC003676 | reverse complement strand
CGCAGCGCACCACGCAGCAGATCCTCCAGGTACTCCAGCAGCCGAGTTGGCGCTGCACGGCCGTGGAGGTCAGGCCGATCTTGCGCCCGACGGCACGGGCGCCCTCGTCGATCCGCCGTCGAGTGCCCAGATTCTGCACCGCGTAGGCCGACTCGACGTCGTCGGCACCGATCAGGTCACGCACCGCTGCCACGGGCACGCCCAGGTCCGTCGCGGTCGCGAGTCGTTCGGCAGCGGCGCGAACAGCGGGCAGGTGCTTCATGGTCGTGGTCATCGTGCTTCCTCCAGGGTGTTCGGCGTTGCCGACGCCACGACGCGCAGGGGGTTGTGATCGGCGGTCAGCATCGCGGGGGTGACGGCGAGGCGGGCCAGCAGTGCGGTGACCAGTTCGGTGGCGTCGGACTTCGCGCTGGTTCCGAAGACGTACTTGTCCGGGCGGAGCAGCACCGTGCCACCTTGGGCGACACCGGCTTTGGCGAACCACCGGGCCAGTTCGCCGGTGTGGTCCTCGACGTCGGCGTAGTCGGTGGCGGCGACGCGTGCGTCGCCCGGCTCGCCCTGCGGGCGGCCACCGGTCGGATACACGGTGACGAACTGGGTTCCGAGGATCTGCAAGGCGTTGCGCTGGGCGACGCCGAGTCCATCGCGCGGATCGACACCGTAGCCGATGACAGCGAAACCGAGGCCGAGGGCGTCGTCGAGGCGCTGGTGGCGTCCGTCGAAGGTGCGGACGTCGGGCTGCGGCGCCAGGGTGCCTTCTACCCCGCGCAGCACATTGCGGGGAAGCCCGAAGTACGCGCCACGCTTGAACCGTGGGGACGGCTTCATCTTGGCTTCCCGGATCCAGGTATTCAGCCCGGGAACCTTCAGCGCGGTGGCCAAGGCGACGTCACGAGCGCCCGCGGCGAACCGGTTGTCGATCGAGACGAGGCTCTTGTTGAAGACCGACAGATCGATCATCGCTTTGGCGTGCGGCCGTCGCTCGGTCTCGTAGGTGTCGAGGAGGTCGAGATCGGCGCCGTGCTGGATGATGGCGCCGAGCTTCCAGGAGAGGTTGTCGGCGTCGCGGACACCGGAGTTCATGCCCTGGCCGATGAATTGCGGGGTCATGTGCGCGGCGTCACCGGCAAGCAGAATGCGTCCCGCGCGCCACTGGTCGGCGACAACGGCATTGAAGGTGTAGACCAGTTTGCGCAGCACCGTCACTTCGTCGGGGTCGACGTAGTGGCCGATGAGATCACGGACCCGGTCGGGGTCCTCCATCTCCTCCTTGCTCTGCTCGTCGTTGAGCATGAACTCGAAACGGTGGTGTCCACCGGGTTGCGGACACGACACCGTCGGC
>NZ_JBSFNS010000306.1:0-1349 GCF_053587275.1 Amycolatopsis sp. NPDC003676 | reverse complement strand
GCCGTGGTGCGGGGCAGGATGGTGACCGGCGGCGACCGGCGTTCGATGAATCGAAAGGTGTTGAGCGCGTGACATTGTGGCGCAGCGAGAACTCGCAGGAGACGGCCGCACCGGAGCCGGTCGTTCCGCTCGCCGGTGGCACCGCGACGGGTGTCGGCTCGTGGCCCGGCACCGATCCGCGCGAGGCGGCCGCGACGATCATCGGCGAACTCGCTGATCTCCCGCACCTGGTCGAGCTGCCCGATCGCGGTGTCGGCGCGGACATGATCGGGCGGGTCTCGGCGCTGCTGGTCGACCTGCGCTTCGATTCCACCACCCGCGGCTACCGGTTGGGCGCCCGGCCCGGCGCGGTGTCACGCCGGGCCAGGGACCTGCTGAACGAAGACCTCGACGCCATCGAAGAAGCCTGGGAGACAGCGGGTCTGGCGGGCACGGGCCGCGTGGTGAAGATCCAGTCCGCGGGCCCGCTGACTCTCGCCGCCGAGGTCGAGCTGCCCGGCGGGCACCGGATCCTCACCGATTCCGGTGCGGTGCGCGATCTTTCGGAGTCCCTCGCCGAAGGGCTGGCCCGGCATGCGGCCGAGGTCGCCCGGCGGCTAGGGGCCCAGGTGGTCGTCCAGCTCGACGAACCCCGGCTCACCACTGTGCTCGACGGCTCGCTCCGGGGTCCGAGCATTCTCAACACCATCCGCGCGCTCCCCGAACCGGAGGCGCTGCACATCCTCGACACGGTGATCACCGCTCAGCCCGCGCCGGTCCTGCTGCACACCTGCGCCACCCGCCCCGCCCTCACCACCCTGGGCCGCAGCGCCGCCGCCGCGATCTCCTTCGACGCGGCCACGCTCACCACCGCCGACCTGGACGCCCTCGGCGAGATCCTCGACTCCGGCAAGAAGATCGCGCTCGGCCTGACCCCGACCGCGCCGCCCGCCACCCCGCCCACCTGGCGCACCGTCGCCGAACCCGGCGTCCGCCTGATCGACCGCCTCGGTTTCCCGCGCCGTGTCCTCGCCGAGCAGATCCTGGTCACCCCCGCCTGCGGCCTGGCCGGCGCACCGCTGCCCTGGGCGCGCAAGGCCATCACGCTCACCGGCGAGGTCGCCCGCGCCTTCGCCGAGGAGCCGGAGTCGATCTCGCTCGACTGACGGAGATCAGCCCGGAATGCCCCCGCGACGTGCGGTAACGGTGGCCGGAAGTGTCGGTGGGCTCGACTAGTGTTCGACAGGTGAGTGACAGCGACAGCGTGGTTTCCGTGCGCGCTGCGGTGCTTCGCCGCCGGGATGCGCGGCATGCCGCCCGGTCCCGTTCTCGGCGAGCGTCTCGACGAGCACGGGCTGCGGCTGCTGGTG
>NZ_JBSFNS010000305.1:0-1349 GCF_053587275.1 Amycolatopsis sp. NPDC003676 | reverse complement strand
CGTCGAATATCTCCTAGCCCTCGGCCGGTGCGGCCGGTTCCAGCGCAGCGAAGGCGGCGGGCAGATCGGTGACCACGGTGATGCGGTCGCGCGCCTGCTGCGTCACGATTCTGCGTTCGTACAGTTCATCGATCCAGCGGAAGAGTCCGCCGTAGAAGTCGTCGGCGTCCAGCACCACCACGGGTTTGGCGTGTTCGCCGAGGTAGCCGCCGGTCCAGGTCTCGAACAGTTCCTCGAGCGTGCCGACCCCGCCGGGCAGCGCGAGGAACGCGTCGGCGCGCGCCTCCATCAGCTGCTTGCGCTGGCGCATGGTGTCGGTGACGAGCAGTTCACCCGCGTCGACGTCGGCGACTTCCTTGTGCACCAGGTGTTTCGGGATCACGCCGACGGTGTGCGCCCCGCCGGCGCGGGCCGCGGTGGCGACCGCGCCCATCATGGACACGTGGCCACCGCCGGAGACCAGTTGCCAACCGCGCCGGGCGATCTCGGTGCCCACCCGGGCGGCCAGGCTGATCAGGCCGGGATCGGTGGTGCTGGCGGAACAGTAGACACAGACGGAGTAGGGGGCGCTCACCACTGGTCCTCGGTGCCGAGGCGCTCGATGTCGGCGTGATCGCCGGTCTCGCCACGGATGATCCGCACGACCTCGTCGACGCTGTCGGTGATCTGGATCAGGTCGAGGTCCTCCGGGGAGATCTTGCCCGAGACCGCCATCGTGTTCCGCAGCCAGTCGACCAGGCCGGACCAGTAGGCGCTGCCGAACAGGATGATCGGGAACCGGGTGATCTTGCGGGTCTGCACCAGGGTCAGCGCCTCGAACAGCTCGTCGAGGGTGCCGAAACCGCCGGGCAGACAGACGAAGGCCTGCGAGTACTTCACGAACATCGTCTTGCGGACGAAGAAGTACCGGAAGTTGATGCCCAGGTCGACCCACTCGTTGAGCCCCTGCTCGAACGGCAGCTCGATGCCGAGCCCGATCGAATAGCCGCCCGCCTCGGAGGATCCGCGGTTGGCGGCCTCCATCGCGCCGGGACCGCCACCGGTGATCACCGCGAAGCCCGCGTGCGAGAGCGCGGCGCCGATCTCCCGGCCCGCGATGTACTCGGGATCGTCGCGGTGCGTGCGCGCCGAACCGAAGACTGTCACCGCGGGCGGCACCTCGGCCAGCGCGCCGAAACCCTCGACGAACTCGGCCTGGATCCGCAGCACCCGCCACGGATCGGTGTGCACCCAATCGCTGTCCTGCCGGGAGTCGAGCAGGTTCCGGTCAACGCCCGCTCCAGCTACGCGGAGATCGGCAAGGTGGTCGGGCTGTCCGCCCCGGCGGTGAAGCGGCGCGTGGACCGGCT
>NZ_JBSFNS010000304.1:0-1352 GCF_053587275.1 Amycolatopsis sp. NPDC003676 | reverse complement strand
GCCGAGCCCGCCGTCGACGCGGAGCCCGCCCGCGCCGGCTGAGCCGGTGACGTAGGGGGCCCTGAACGGCTCACACAGCGTCGAACGCGGCCGCCTTGGCCTGGATGTAGGCGACGTACCGCACGGTGAACACCATCGGCACCGCGAACGTCAGCGCGTGCGCGAGTGTCCGCGGCCAGGTGTCGGCGTGCGCCAGTACCGCCAGCAGCACCGCGCCGACCGCGAAGCTCGCCGTCCACACCGCGGTGAGCACATACGCTGTCCGCACGAACAGTGGCTCCGTCCAGACCTCCTGTGGTGTGGTCTGTTTCGCGATCCCGAGGGTGAACGGCATCCCGACGGCCAGCGAGACGCCGGCGATCAGTGCCAGCGCGGTGTGCGAGAGCGCGGGGGAGTAGGCGTGTAATCCGGTGTCGGGATCGCTGAACGCCAGGGCGGCCAGCCCCACGAAGAAGGCCAGCGTCCCGATCTCGATGATCAGCGCGTCGAACGTGGCCCCACTCCGCCTGCGCACCACCAGCTCGGCGAGCGCGAGCACGGCTGCGGCGAGCGCCGCCCACTGCCAGTACGAGCCGGGAACCAGCGCGTAGACGATCCACGGAGCAAAGGTGCGCAGGTAGGACATGGTGACTCCTGAGTACGCGATAGGCGCGACATTCCAATTCAGACAGGTCGAAATTAGAGGTTCCTACTTCGACATGTCAAGAGTGGAATGTAAGGTGAGAGGCATGAGCCTCCGTCACGCCCTGCTCGGCCTGCTCGCCGACCGCCCCGCCAGCGGCTACGACCTGATCCACCGCTTCAAGGAATCCCTCGCCAACGTCTGGCCCGCCACCCAGAGCCAGATCTACACCGAGCTCACCAAGCTCGCCGACACCGGCAAGATCACCGTCTCCGACGAGGGCCCCCGCGGGCGCAAGGAATACACGATCACCCCCGACGGCCGCGCCGACCTCCACCACTGGCTCACCGAAGTCGCCCCCAAACCGATCACCCGCAACGAAACCCTCCTGCGCGTCTTCTTCCTCGACGCCCTCACCCCCGCCGAAGCGATCACCTACCTCACCACCCTCGAGACCCGCTCCGCCACCGCCCTCGCCGAACTCGGCACCCTCGAATCCGCGGTCGACTGGACCGCCAACCCCTTCTCCACCAACGGCCACATCGCCCTCGAGTGGGGCAAGCGCTTCTACCGCATGAACCAGGAGTGGGCAGAGTGGGCAAAACAGCAGGTCACCTAGGCGATTTGGATTCCGTCACCGCGTCGGATAATCTTTTGGCACACCAGCAAGTCCGGGTGGCGGAATGGCAGACGCGCTAGCTTGAGGTGCTAGTGCCCTTAACGGACGTGG
>NZ_JBSFNS010000303.1:0-1362 GCF_053587275.1 Amycolatopsis sp. NPDC003676 | reverse complement strand
CGCGACGCCCAGCTCGACCTGGAGTTCCACACCTTCATCCGGGAGGCCTCCGGCAACAGCTGCGTCGTCGACGAACTGGCTCGGCTGGAAGCCAAGGCCCACCTCTACCGCGGTGACCTGTGGTGCTCGGCCCGCAACCGCCGCGTCGCCCTGCGCGAACACCGGCGCATCGTCGAGGCGCTGGAATCCGGGCATCCCGAGTCGGCCCGCGCGGCCGCCGAGGCGCATGTGCACGGCCTGCTGACCCGCCTGGGCAGGCAGTGACGGTTCAGCGCGGCTCGCGGTAGGCGGGCGCCTTCGCGGTGCCCGCCGGGGTCAGCGTGCGCAGCAATGGCATGGTGCGCCGCGCGATCACCGTCGACAGCACGATCACGCTGTGCGAACGCACCACCGAACCGGTCCGGTCGATGCTGAGCAGCACCGCTTGCAGACCGGCGTGCGAGTCGGCGCCGATCCGGCACAGCACGTCGCCGGAACCGGTGGTCGCGTAGGCCTCCAGCACGCCGGGAATGGCCGCGAGCTCGGCGCTGACGGTGTCGAGCGCGCCCTGCGCGATCTCGAGCGTCACGAAGGCCTGCACATCGAATCCGGCCGCGGTGACGTCGATCTGCGGATCGTAGGAGGCGATCACCCCCGACTCCTCCATCCGGTTGATCCGCGCCTGCACGGTGGCCCGCGCGACCTTCGTGCGGCGCGACAGCTCGAGGATTCCGGCCTTCTGATACGTGTGCATCGCGGTCAGGATCGCGAGATCGAGTTCGTCCAGTTTCGCCGGCGTGCGCATGCGGGAGACCTCCGTGCCGTCCGCGGTCGGGTGCTATTCAAATTGTCCACCATCGGCGGGGAATCGGTGGCTTCTCGTGTCAGCCTGTTCAGGGTTCGGCGGTGTAGTTGCCTAGCTCGGCCGGGGCGGGATTTCCTTGGTCATGACCATTGAGCAGCAGCTCGTCGGGCTGATCGAGCACGACGACAGTGTCGATCCGTTTCCGGTGATCGGGTGGGACGCGCTGGTGTGGGTCGTCGGCAACGCGACCCAGAGCGCGCACTACCTGCAGTCGGCGTTCGGGATGCGGCTGGAGGCGTACTCCGGTCCCGAGACCGGCAACCGCGACCACAAGGCGTTCGTGCTGCGCAGCGGGGGAGCGCGCTTCGTCGTGCAGGGCGCGGTGGACCCGGACAGCCCGCTCGTCGCCCACCACGACCGGCACGGCGACGGCATCGTCGACATCGCGCTCGAGGTGCCCGACGTGGACCGCTGCATCGCCTGGGCCCGCGACAGCACCGAGCACGAGGTCAGCGGCATCGACGAGGGCCAGCACGCGGAGAGCGCCTACGACTTCACCGGCATGGGCGGCCTCGGCC
>NZ_JBSFNS010000302.1:0-1364 GCF_053587275.1 Amycolatopsis sp. NPDC003676 | reverse complement strand
AGGAAGGCGATCCCGACCTGGTGCTGCGCTGGGCCGCGCTGCTGCACGACATCGGCAAGCCCGACACCAAGCGCAACGAGCCCGGCGGCGGCGTGAGCTTCCACCACCACGAGGTGGTCGGCGCGAAGATGGTGCGCAAGCGCATGCGCGCCTTGAAATATCCGAAGGCGTTCACCGAAGAGGTTGCGCGCCTGGTGTTCCTGCACCTGCGCTTCCACGGGTACGGCAAGGGACAGTGGACCGACTCGGCCGTGCGCCGCTACGTCACCGACGCCGACGACCTGCTCGAGCGCCTGCACAAGCTGGTCCGCGCCGACTGCACCACCCGCAACAAGCGCCGCGCGGCGGCCCTGCGCGCCACCTACGACGAGCTCGAGGACCGCATCGCCACGCTCAGGGAGCAGGAGGATCTGGCGCGGGTGCGGCCCGACCTAGACGGCAACTCGATCATGGAGCTGCTCGGCCTGCCGCCGGGCCCGCAGGTCGGCAAGGCGTGGAAGTACCTCAAGGACCTGCGGCTGGACCGGGGCCCGATGACCCGCGAGGAAGCCGAGGCCGCGCTGCTCGAGTGGTGGGCCGCCGAGAACGCCTGATCAGAAGACGATCAGCGTCGTCCCGGCGACGATGGCGGCGCGGATCTGCGCCAGGTCGAACGAACCGGTGGTCTCGGGCAGTTCGATCCGGAAGCGCACCTTGTCGCCGCGCCGGTGCGCGTAGGAGATGCTCGCCCGGTTGGGCAGGTCGTCGAGCAGCAGCGCCGGCGCTGGCACCGCGCGCTTCGGCAGCCGGATGCCGTGCCAGCTGGCCTTGCGGATGTCGATGGTGAGCAGGTTGTCGTAGACCTGCGCGTCGACCAGGGCGCGCATCTTGCGGGTGCGGTGGGTGGCGACGATGCGGGCGCGCTCGTCCAGGTGCAGCCGCCAGTCGAGGTTCTGCGCGTCCACCCACTCGACCAGGGCGGCGAGGTCGATGGTGCCCTCGATGTCGAGCTGCTGGACCCGGATCTTGGTCGGCACACCGGGAATCAGCCGGACGCCGTGCGCGATCACGGTGACGGTGTCGAACGGATGCGAGTCCCAGACCAGGTTCGACAGCACCGTCTTGCTCTGGAAATGGGCGCCGCGTCTGCGCACCTTGAACACGTCGAGGGTGGCGGTGAGGTCGTGCCCGAGCAGGGTGGCGCTGACTTCCTGGCCGCCGAATCGGCTGAGGATGCCCTCGCTGAGCACGGTCATCAGCACGTCGGGCATGAGCGCGGTCACGGTGCCCGAGCCCAGGTCGGCGACGGGGTCGGCCCAGGAGGTGGTGAAGCCGAGCCACTGATCGATCCATGACGGGTCGAGGAGGCGTTTGCCGATGTCGAC
>NZ_JBSFNS010000301.1:0-1376 GCF_053587275.1 Amycolatopsis sp. NPDC003676 | reverse complement strand
CGGGCATTCCGGCGGCGGATTCGCGACTGTGCGGGCGATGTTGGACCCGCTGGCGATGTACACCGACTCCGGCAGCGGCCGCGAACTGCACCTGCTCGGCCTGCGCAAGCTCGCCGACGCGCTGGCCGCCAGCGAACTCGCCGCCGCCGTGGCTGTGTCGGAGGTCCTGGTGCAGCAGTTGCGGGCCGAGGCGCGCGATGCGGGGCTGGGGGAGCGGCCGCTGTATCGCGGTGTGCGGCTGGTCATCGGGGGTGCGCGAGCGCCGAACGTCGCGGTGTAGCGGACGGTGTCGCCGCTGACTCCGCGCTGCAAGGTCGAGAAGATCGTGTAACTGGCCACCAGGGCCAGCCCGACGAACAGCGTCAAGATCAGCAGGGCGGTGCGGGTTTTCATCATGTCAGTTCCCCATCGGCGGTGCGTCGGCGTAGGTGACCTGGACTGCCCCGTCGGCCAGGACCGGCGTGAGCAGCACCAGTTGCGCGGCGTTCGGTGGTCGCCCGACGAGCGCCTCGATGGCCTCGACGCCGTGCAGCGACGCCGGTGCGGTAGCCGACGCCGGGGCGGCGGGGCCGGGGACGACCGCGCTCGGTGTCAGACCGGGGATCGCGGGCAGGCCGGGAATCGCGGGGAGGCCAGGGATCACGGGCGGTGGGCCCGCCGCTTCCAGCCTGCCCGGCAGCAGCTGGGTCGGAATGTGCTGTTCCGGCGCGGTGTACGGCACCGTCGCTCCGCCACAGCGCGGCCCGGCGAGACTGCCGTATCTGGGGCAGTCCGCCGCGGTGTACTGGGTGAACGGGGTGAAGCTGACGTCGACGACCCAGCGCATCTGCCGGTCGGGTCCCCAGTTGAAGACGGTCGCCAGCTTGCTCAGCGCGGTGGCGAGATTGGCGACCGCGGTACCGATGGCGCCGGAGTCGGCGGCCAGCGCACCGAAGGTCTCGTGCAGCCCGCCGACCAGTTCCGGGCCCGCGTCCGGATTGCGCTCGAAGAGGGTGTTGGTGACACCGACCGCGCCGCGCGCGGCGGTCAGCAGCGCGATCAGGTTCGCGCGCTTCTCGGTGAGGGTGCGCGCCGCGGTCACCGACGAGACGAGGGTGTCGACCAGCTGCGGCGCGGACTCGTTGACCGCCGACGCCGCGGCGCCGAGATCGCCGAGCAGGTCACCGATCCCCGGTGTCGCCCGGACCTGGGTGGTCCAGGTGTCGAGTCGCTCGATGGTGGAGCCGGGCATGCGGTAGCTGGGGTCGAGCGCGTCGGCCAGCGTGCCGAGGACGGTGGCCAGCCGGATCGGATCGATGGCGTCGAGCACGGTCCGCAGGGTCCCTCACGGCCCCGCGCACCCGGTCACATGGGTATCAATCGGGCATTTCTCCAGT
>NZ_JBSFNS010000300.1:0-1380 GCF_053587275.1 Amycolatopsis sp. NPDC003676 | reverse complement strand
GCTCCAGCGCACGCACGAGTGGGCCCAGCGCTGCATCGATGAGCACGAGAAGCTCACCGGCGAGCGCGGGCACCGGCCCTATCAGGCGCTGTTCGCGGTGATCCAGGGCGCGCAGTACGAAGACCTGCGCCGCAAGGCCTGTCGCGAGCTCGAGGAGATCCGCGGGGCGGGCGGAACGGAATTCGACGGCTACGGCATCGGCGGCGCGCTGGAGAAGCACAATCTCGGCACCATCGTCGGCTGGTGCTGTGACGAGCTGCCCGAGCACAAGCCGCGGCACATGCTCGGCATCAGCGAACCCGAGGACATGTTCGTCGCCATCGAGAACGGCGCCGACACCTTCGACTGCGTGAACCCGTCGCGGGTGGCGCGCAACGCGGCGATCTACGTCGACCAGGGCCGGTTCAACATCAACACCAGCCGCTTCCGCCGCGATTTCACCCCGATCGACGAGAACTGCGACTGCTACACCTGCGCCCACTACACCCGCGCCTACCTGCATCACCTGTTCAAGGCCAAGGAGATGCTCTCGGCGACGCTCTGCACGATCCACAACGAGCGGTTCACCGTGCGGCTGGTCGACCGCATCCGCGCCAGCATCGAGGGCGGCTATTTCGACGAGTTCAAGACCGAATTCCTGGGCCAGTGGCAGGGCCGGATCAAGGCGCCGGGGGCGTAGCGGCGGACCGGAGACCGATCCGCCGCCTGCCGCCTAGTCGTGCAGGGCGTCGACCTTCGCCGGAGCGTAGGTCGGTTCGGTCTTCTTGAGGATCGCGATCACGCGGTAGGTGATCGGCATGACGAGGATCTCGACCAGCGTCTTCCACAGGAAGCCGACGATCACGTAGTTGACGAACGACTGCCAGCTGTCGATGCCGATGGCGGTGGCGGCGATCGAGCAGAAGATCAGCGTGTCGGCGAACTCGCCGATCACCGTGGAGCCGAGCAGCCGCGCCCACAGGTGCTTTTCCTTGGTGCGTTCCTTGATCATCACCAGGGTGGCCGAGTTCAGCAGCTGACCGACGAAGTAACCGGCCAGGCCGGCGAGCACGAGCTGCGGGGTGGTGCCGAGGACCGTGCGGAACGCTTCCTGGTTCTCGTAGAAGCCGGCGGCGGGCAGCCGGATCGCGATCGCGAAGCACGCGACGGTGAGCAGCAGCGCGCCGAAACCGGTGTAGATGGCGTGGCGGGTGGCACGGAAGCCGTACACCTCGCTGAGCACGTCACCGAGGATGTAGGCGAGGGGGAACAGGAAGAAGGCGCCGTCGGTCGCGATCGGCAGGATCTGCAGCGGGCCGAGCATCACCGATTTGTCGGCGAAGAATTCGACGCCCTTGGTGGCACAGATGTTGGAGATGATCAGCGTCGCCGTGAACACGG
>NZ_JBSFNS010000299.1:0-1387 GCF_053587275.1 Amycolatopsis sp. NPDC003676 | reverse complement strand
TGGCCTACCTCGCCGAGGCGACGGCGCAGAACGTGCCGCCGACACCCACCCCGTCGCCGACGTCGCCGGATCAGCAGGTCGAACCCGGCCACAGCCCAGACGCTCGGCAGCTCCGCGATTCGTTGCGAAACCTGCCGTCGCAGGACGGCCGAACTACCACCGTCGACACCAACCGGGACGCGTCCCAGTCACAACCACCCGCCTACCGAATCCGACGCTTCCACGTGGGAGGTCGATGGGTGACGGTGGCTACCGTCCGGGCCTACATTCCCAACGCGCACCTGATGACCCCGGCGGAACTACACCAGGAAATGGAGTACGCACACGCCGCGGTCGACGCCACGTTCAACCACAACCGGAAACTCCCCGGTGGCGACCGACTCCTGGTCGACGTCGAATTCTCGACGAATCCCCACGCCGACGACTTTCGCCTGAACACCCAGCAGCACCGATTCGACCTCGCCAACGACCTGCGCGCCCACATGGGTCTGCCACCCGGTAAACCCGACCAGCCACCCACCGACGACGACCTCTGTGCGATCAACAATGACATCGCCAGAGCGAATATGGCTGTGCCGTTCTCGAACCCGTCCGACCTCCGTACCTTCGGTCCGCGCGAACTCGCTCCGGTTGAGCAAGCGCAGTTCCAAACCGACGTCGAGAACGCTCTTCTCAGCGGCAACGAATTCAGGATCGGAGCCGATCCCCGAACTAATCAATACGGGTCAGCCATCAACGACGGTGGGCCGACAGTCCGGGGGCGCCGCAACAACTGCCTGGACTGTTCGCTGTCCGCGCTGTCGTCGTTCTACGGCCGACCGCAGGTGGCGGCGCCCCGCAACGACGACAAGAACCCGGATGGCACGCCGGATACCCGAACTGGCGAAGCGTCAGGTTTGGCACGGGCCGCGCAATGGCTCGGCGGGGGTTTGCTTCACTTCAAAGGACTGTCGATCGGTCAGCAGTATCAGGCACTCCACGATCACATCGCGGCGCTCGGTCCCGGTTCATCCGCGTTGGTTGTCAACAGGTGGCATGCGCAGGACGGTGCGGGCAACTTCCTCTACAACAACGACGGATCGCCGAAGATGGGCGGATCCCACGCGACCGTGATCGTCTATCCACCTGGTGCAACCGGCCCGGTGTGGTGGGATCCTCAGTCCGGCCTGACCTCTGACACACCGCCATCCTGGATGGTGGATGCGTCGTTGACTCTCGACTTCACCCCCATCGACCCCAATGGAGGAAACGCCCATGGCGGAACCAATTCTCACGGAGGATCAAGCCAGACAGTCGCTGGCCCGATGGTTCGGACCGAACCGGGAATTCACGATGATGGAAACCCGACACGGCTGGGTCAGCCAAGCGACTCTGACGGATCAGGAAC
>NZ_JBSFNS010000298.1:0-1387 GCF_053587275.1 Amycolatopsis sp. NPDC003676 | reverse complement strand
CGACGGCGGCGGCCCAGCCGTGGATTTCGTCCCACAGGAGGGCGACGTCGCGGCCGGGGTAGGCGGGCAGATGGCCGTCGAGGGCGACGTAGGCCTGATCCCGTTTACCATCGCAATCCTGCGTTACGCGGTCGACGTCGACGGTGGCGAGGCCGGTGAACCCGAAGAGATCGCGCTGGGGGACCGCATCCTGCAGTTCCTCGCTATTGCCTGGATCGGAGCGGTAGGTGTCGCTGTCTATCTCACCTGACGAGATCGTGGTAGCGGAGCAGGAAACAACCGAATACGAGCGGCTACGCGACGACGAGCAGTCGGCGCGTCCGGCCGCTCGTTTCGCGACCCTGTCCCGCGCCACCTTCGTCGGTGGGGTGGTACTCACCGTCGTCGTGTTCGCGGTGGGTGCCTGGCAGCGGCGCTGGATCGCCGACGACGGCCTCATCGTGCTGCGGACGGTGCGCAACCTGCTCGCGGGCAACGGCCCCGTCTTCAACATGGACGAGCGGGTCGAGGCCAACACCAGTACCGCGTGGACCTACCTGGTCTGGTTCTTCAGCTGGCTCACCCAGGCGCGGCTCGAGTACGTGGTGCTCGGCGTCGCGCTGACGGTCTCGCTGCTGGCGATGGTGTTCGCCATGCTCGGCACCGCCCGGCTGTGGGGCGGGACCAGCGGTCAGCTGCTCATCCCGGCGGGCGTGCTCGTCTACATCGCGCTGCCGCCCGCCCGTGACTACGCCACCTCCGGGCTGGAGAGCGGCTTGGTGATCTGCTGGGTCGGGCTGCTGTGGTGGTTGATGATCCGCTGGAGCCAGGCCGCGGTGGTGCGCGTGCCGAGCCTGCTCGGACTCGTCTTCCTGGCCGGTCTCGCGCCGCTGATCCGGCCGGAGGCCACGCTGATCGGCGTGCTCGCCCTCGGCATGATCTTCCTCGCCCCGATGCCGCGGTTCCGGTACGGCCCGATCGCGCTGCGCGCGCTGATCGTGTTCGTCGCCGGGATCGTGCCGGTGGCTTACCAGATCTGGCGGATGGGCTACTACGGCCTGCCCTACCCGAACACCGCGGTCGCCAAGGACGCGGGCGGGGCCAAGTGGGGCCAGGGCATGAAGTACCTGTGGGACCTGGTCGGCCCGTACTACCTGTGGATTCCGCTGCTCGTGCTGCTGATCGCCGGTGTGGTCACCGCGGTGGCGCGCGGGGTCACGGTGCGGCCGCGGTGGTCGGTGGCGGCGATCCGGACCTGGCTGCGGTCGCCGAGCGCGGTCGTCACCATGGTGCTGGGCAGCGGCCTGCTGCTGACGGTCTACGCGATCCGCGTCGGCGGTGACTTCATGCACGGCCGGATGCTGCTGACCCAGCTGTTCCTGCTGCTGCTGCCGGTGGCGGTCGTACC
>NZ_JBSFNS010000297.1:0-1388 GCF_053587275.1 Amycolatopsis sp. NPDC003676 | reverse complement strand
GGAACGGCGAAAGCTCTGCACCGAGCCAGAATCCGGCCCCGAATACCGAAACCCCGAAGCCGGACATCACTCCCGCACCGTCGAGCGAGACACCCGCTCCCCCGTCTCCGGGCACCCCCGCCCCGACGACGGAACAATCCGCTCCGACCAGTGAACGACCGGCACCGTCCACAACCGATCAACCGGCACCTCCCGCTCCGACGTCGGAACCTCCTGCGCCACAACCGGAACCCACCACCCAGGCACCCCAGTCCCCTGCGCCCACGTCCGAACAGCCCGCCCCCCAACCGGAACTCGCACCGCCTACCCCCGAACCGGCGCCCCAGGTCCCCGCGCCGACATCCGAACAACCGGCGCCGGAGCCTCCGGCGCCGACGACGGACCAGCCCGCACCCCCGCCTTCCGCGCCCACCTCGGAACAGCCCGCGCCCCCACCCACCTCGGAACAGCCTGCACCGCAGCCGGAGCCCGCGCGCCCGACCCCCGAACCGGCGCCACAATCCCCTGCGCCGTCTTCGGAACAGCCTGCGCCGCGCACAGAATCATCAGCGCCACCCGCGCCGCAGACCGCTGCACCGGAAGCACCCGCACCGCAACCGGTTCCGCGAGCACCGGAACCACACGCGGGCATCGTGGTGCCGCCGGTCCCCGGTGGACCGGTCGATCCCGGCGGACAGCCGGGCGTCACCGGCCCGATCCCGGAAACGAACGAACCACGGCCGCAACCTGCGACACCCCCGCCCGCACCACCCCTGGACCTGGATCAGCCAGGCGTCATTCCACCCCGGCGGTAGGCCGCCGCGATCGCGGGGCCGGTCGACGTTCAGGCTGTCCCTCCCCTCGGCGGTCGGAGGTCGGGCGGTTCCCGTCGCCTAAGCGGCCAGAGGTCAGGCTGATCTCCTGGCGCCTAGCGGTGGGCCACATGTTTCGGCGCTGAACGGGCTCGACCGGTTCGCCCTGTGCGGGTGAACCGCAGAGTTCTGGAAGGGCACGACGCCGAGTCGCGGAAGCGAGTCCACTCCGGCGCGGCCTCGATCTCGGTCGCGAAAGGTCTACCCGTGGGCGATGTTTCCGGTGTCGGAGGTCCGGATCAGACCTTGACCAGGTCGTCGGCGTGGATGACCGGGCGCTGCATGGTGTCGGGGAGTTCGGTGGTGGAGCGGCCGAGCATGGTGGTCAGTTCGGTGCTGTCGTATTCGACGACGCCGCGGGCGACCACGCGGTTGTCGGGGCTGACCAGGTCGACGACATCGCCGCCGAAGAAGCGGCCGCGGACGCCGGTGATGCCCGCGGCCTTCGGGTTCGACACCAGACCACGCATACCGGCCAGCGAACGGACCTGCGTCATGTTACCGGCGGCGCCCGACTTCACGATCATGGCGATCGGG
>NZ_JBSFNS010000296.1:0-1403 GCF_053587275.1 Amycolatopsis sp. NPDC003676 | reverse complement strand
GCCAGTTGTCGGGGAACAGCCACGGCAGCGAGACGTCGCCGTAGTTGCCGTTGCCGAGCGCGTTGTTGAAGTAGCGCGCGGTCGGCTGCCCGATCTGCAGCAGGCGGTCGAGGTTGTCCTTGTTCTTCTGCAGACCCTCGGCCATGGTGTTGAGCTGACCGATGGTGCCGCCGAACTGGTTACCGTTCTCGGCGCCGATCTCCTCCAGCTGACGAGTCAGCGTGGCGATGTTGTCGAGCAGCTGCCGCAGCAGGTTCTGCCGCTCCATCACCCGGTTGGCGATGGCCTCGCCCTGGGTGATGACCAGCAGGATCGAGTTGCGGTTGTCTGCCAGCAGCTGGGTGACCCGGTTCAGGTCCTTCAGCAGGCTGTCGACCTCGCTCTTGCGTCGGTCGACGACCTTGGCCAGGGCGCCGACGCTGTCGATCGCCTGCGCGACGAGCTCCGGCGAGTCACCGAGCTGGCTGTTGATCGTGTTGAGCGAGGCGGCCAGCTTCTTGGTGTCGAGTTCCTCGAACTTGGGCGTACCGACCTGCACGACATCGGCGATGTTGTACGGCACGTCGGTGTTGGAGCGCGGGATGGTCTTGTTCTTCAGACCCGACCCGTCGCCCGGCTGCAGGTCGACGTAGCGCGCGCCGAGCAGCGTGGCCATCTTGATCGCGGCGTGCGCGTCGGGGCCGAACTTCAGCGACTTGTCGACATCGAGGGTGATCACCACGTGATCGCCCTCGATCTTGGCGCCGGTGACCGTGCCGACCTGCACACCCGAGACCGCGACCTTGTCGCCGGTCTTGATGCCCGCGGCCTGCACGAACTCCGCTTCGATCGACTGCCTGCCGATCCCGATGAACTGGTAGACCGTCGAACCGACCAGCAGCAGCACGATGACCAGCGAGCCGATCACACCGAGCCAGAAGTTGCGGTTGCCGAGGAAGGTCTTCTTGAGCTTGCTCATCTGCAGACCTCCGAGTGGGAGGTGCCACCGATCTGGCTGAACAGACCGCGCGGGAAGAGCACCCCGTAGAGCGAGACGTCGAGGCTGCACAGGTAGGCGTTGGCGTGCGTGCCCTCGGAGGTCATCCGGCCCAGGTCGGCGAGCATCGACGGCATGTCGATCGCGGCCTGGTCGAGCTTGGCGCCGTTGGCCAGCAGCAGGTTCAGCGCCGCGGTGGTCGAGTTCTGCGCCGCCGACAGCTTCGGCTGGATCTTGCCGACCATGCCGACCAGCGAGGTCGTCGCGTCGGCCAGGGTGGCCGTGGACGCCTGCAGCGACTGACCCTGTTCGTAGAGCCCGCCGATCAGCGCCCGGGTCATCGCTGGTGGTCGTGTCGTCGGGCTCGGTCGACGGGGCGCGCAGCGCTTCGGCGACGCTGGACTGGCTCGAGGCGCACGGCTACGGC
>NZ_JBSFNS010000295.1:0-1408 GCF_053587275.1 Amycolatopsis sp. NPDC003676 | reverse complement strand
ACTAGATCAATTCCCACCTGCCACGGCTTCGGATGGATCTGCCCCACGCGAAAGAAGGCATTTTCCCAGTTCGCGCGATCGAGAAGGTGGACGGGGTGATCCGGTGGATTCTGGCCGATGAGATGAACGTGCGCGTTCTTCTTCTCGATCCCGTACACCTTGTACCCGCCGCCCGGGTCCGGTGGCGTTGTTCCGTCGCCTTGCCACATAGTTCGCTCATCCGGGGGATGCGGCTTCTCCTGGCAAACCCAGTGGGTCGGAGTTTCCCAGATGAGGAAGTCTCCGGGTGTGTTCAGCACCCATCGGAGATAGGCGATGACCTGTTCCCCGGTAGCCAAGCGGCCGTCATGAGGCATATCGCGTCCTTCGGTATCGGGCTGACACTGTTTCTACGGCTGGTCCGGTGGCGAGTGATATTCGACCTGAAGGTCATCGACTTGAACACCCTGTCGGGCAAGGCTGTCTACGACTTGTTCGGTGTAGCGCCGCGCCGGGCGGTAGTGGCTGCTCTGATCGCTGATCAGTCGAACGCGCCCCTGTCTGACATCGATCTCGCCGGCGCCGGCCGCCGGTTCACCCGCGAGGAAACTCGAGTGATGAAATTCGCCGAGCACGTGGTGCGGCGAGGAGTAGAGATCGCCGCTACCGTCCATCACGAAAATTGCCCGTCCGCCCTCGGGAGACCACAGCGTATGGGCATCGCTCGTATCGATCAGTTGCCCGCGAGCATCGTAGAGAAATCCATCGTGAACGATGATCCGATACGATTCCCGTTCGCTGGGTGTCAAGTACACGACGCGCTTGTCGCCCCATACGGAGTTTCCGGGTAGGTGCTCACCGCGAAAGTTTTCTTGAATCGGCGTCGTCGCGTAGTCCTCGGTGAACTGCTCCAGGGCATCGGCGCTCAGGCGGGTAACTCGTTGGGGATCAATTCGCGTGACGGACAGTAGTTCATCGATAACGGCATTCGGTTCGGGGTCGTGTGTCGCGTCGACGAGCACGATGTCGTCGCTGTCGTCCCAGAATGGGGTGAACATGCCGATAATTCTCCCCGACCGCATCTTCAGAGGAAGGAAGATTCCATACTCTGTTCCCCAGTAGAATCCGCGCGATATCCGGGCCTGGATGTCGTCTACGCTGGATGATATGCGCGCGATCGGAGTGGCGTCCTTGAAAGACGACACACTGTCTTCGGGCAAGAGGACATACGGTAGCGTCGGCCACGGGCGCATCTCGTCCATGCGTGCAACTACTCGACTCAAGAATTCCTGCAGTTCTGCTGTCCCCTGGGGCGTCTGCACCAGTGTTGGAAGGGGTGCCCCCGTCGCGAGGCAGGCCGATGTTGGCCGGGATGCTCACCGTCGCCAGCACGATGATCGGCGCCCACAGGTTCGGCAGCAGCTCACGG
>NZ_JBSFNS010000294.1:0-1410 GCF_053587275.1 Amycolatopsis sp. NPDC003676 | reverse complement strand
CGGCACGATCCTGTCGAACAAGATCGTGGTGCGCCGCCGCTTCGACGCCGAGGCCACCCTGGCCGCGATCGCCGAGCACAAGGTGGAGATGCTGGTCGCGGTGCCGACCATGCTGCACCGGCTGACCGAACTGCCCGCCGAGGTCAGGGCGAAGTACGATCTGTCCTCGCTGAAGGTGATCCTGTTCGCCGGGTCCGCGCTCTCGCCCGAGCTGTGCATCAAGGCCACCGAGGCGTTCGGACCGGTGCTCTACAACCTCTACGGCTCGACCGAGGTGGCCATCGCGACCATCGCCAACCCGGCCGAGCTCGCCGAGGCGCCGGGCACCTGCGGCCGGTCGCCGATCACCTGCGAGGTCCGCCTCTACGACGAGAACGACCAGCGGGTCGAGACGCCGGAGACCTCGGGCCGGATCTTCGTGCGCAGCGGCGCGCCGTTCGAGGGCTACACCGACGGCCGCAACAAGCAGATCATCGACGGCTTCATGTCCAGCGGCGACCTCGGGCACTTCACCGCCAGCGGCCTGCTCATGGTCGACGGCCGCGACGACGACATGATCGTCTCCGGCGGCGAGAACGTCTTCCCGCAGGAGGTGGAGAACCTCCTGGTGGAGCGGCCCGACGTGAACGACGTCGCGGTGGTCGGCGTGGACGACGTGGAATTCGGCAAGCGCCTGCGCGCCTTCGTGGTACTCGAGGAGGGCCACAGCACCGGCGCCGCGGAGATCCAGGCGCACGTCAAGGAGAACCTGGCGCGCTACAAGGTGCCCCGCGAAGTGGTCTTCGTCGACGAACTCCCCCGTAACGCGACCGGCAAGATCCTGCGCCGCGTCCTCATCGATTATGAGGTGTCACAGTGAGGTCGGCGGGCTGAGAGACAGAGCACAACCGGCCCGAGATGCTTGCTATTGTTAGCACCAGCACTGGATCTCGATGACGCGGTCCGGCCCCACGGGGGTTCGTCGTGGGATCGGTCTGCCGGAAGGCTGTTCGATGTCTCTGTCTCTGCCCGCGCTCGGCGGTACCGCCCGGCGTGCCGGTGATTTCGCGCTCGGCGTCAAAGTGATGATGGATCGCAAGCTGTTCAATCCGCTGCGTCTGGATCACGCCGCTCGCTCGTTCTTCAACGTCTCCAAGTTCGGCCCGTTCGCCGGTGTGGTCATGCACGCCGCGCAGACCAGGCCGGACGCGGGCGCCATCGTCGACGAGCGCGGCGAGCTCACCTTCGGGATGCTCGACGAGCAGTCCAACGCGCTGGCCCGCGGCCTGCGGGCGAGCGGAATCGCCGAGGGCGACGTGATCGCCGTGCTGGCCCGCGATCACCGCGGCATGGTGCTGAGCCTGCTCGCCGCTGGCAAGCTCGGCGTCCGCGCGGTCCTGATGAACACCGGCTTCGCCAAGCCGCAGTTCG
>NZ_JBSFNS010000293.1:0-1410 GCF_053587275.1 Amycolatopsis sp. NPDC003676 | reverse complement strand
CGTAGAACGAGCCGTTCATGCCCGAGCCGTAGCGGATGCCGTCGAAGATGTAGAACTCGGCCTCGGCACCGAAGTAGGCGGTGTCGGCGATGCCGGTCGAACGCAGGTACTCCTCCGCCTTGCGCGCGATGTTGCGCGGGTCGCGGGAGTAGGCCTCACGGGTGAACGGGTCGTGCACGAAGAAGTTCAGGTTCAGGGTCTTCGCGGCACGGAAGGGGTCGATCCGCGCGGTGCTGAAGTCGGGGAGCAGGAGCATGTCCGACTCGTCGATCGACTGGAAGCCACGCACCGAGGAGCCGTCGAACGCCAGACCCTCTTCGGCCAGGTCGGCGGTGAACGCCTTGGCCGGGATCGAGAAGTGCTGCTGGACGCCGGGAAGGTCGGAGAAGCGGATATCGACGTATTCGATGTCCTCTTCCTTGATGTACTGGATGACCTCTTCGGCCGTGCTGAACGTCACTTGTTCTCCTTACGGATCGGTTCCCAGCCAGTCGCGATGCATGGGTTCGTCGCCAGCTGACGCTATGGACGCGGTGTTTCCCTACAGTCAAGGCTGTGTTTCGCCAGTGTTACGCGTGCCGGATATCTGGTGATGTCTGCCATCCGGGCGCGACCTGCATCGTAATCCTGCCATCCGCTCCGCCGCGCGGTGACGTGACCTCCACTAATGCGGTCGTGAGCGGGCGATAGCCGGCCACTATCCTGGGACCCATGGCGCGTATCACCGGCACATGGCTTTCCGGCAATCCGGCGGAACCGGGCGACCCGGAAACATCCGGCTACCCCGGCGAGCTGTACGGGCTGCCACGCGCGGGCGCCGGCTCGCTCGCCCCGACCTGGCGCCGGGTCGTCGCGCTGTTCGTCGACTGGTTCATCGCGGTCGGCATCGCCGCCGTGATCACCCGCAGCTTCGCCTCCTCCTCGATGCCGCTGCTGGTGTGGTTCGTGATCGGCGTCGCCGCGGTGACGCTGTTCGGGTTCACCCCCGGCCAGTACTTCCTGAAGCTGCGCGTGCTGCGGATCGACGCCCCGGTGGCGGTCGGGTTCGTGCGGGCGCTGGCACGGCAGGTGCTGCTGGTGTTCGTCATCCCGGCGCTGTTCACCGACGCCGACGGGCGCGGCATGCACGATCGCGCCACGGGCACGGCCCTGGTCAACGCGCGCTGACCCGTCGCGGCGGGCCGGGGGCGGCCTTTACGCTGTGGCCGTGTCACTGAATCCGGCCCTGCTGGCCGTGCGTTTCCTGCTCGAGCTCGTCGCCATCACCTCGTTCGGGGTGTTCGGCTGGCGGGCCTTCGACTCGCCCTGGCGATATCTGCTCGTCGTCGTGCTGCCGATCGCGGCCGCGCTGCTGTGGGGCACGTTCGCCGTCGCCGATGATCCGAGCCGCAGTGGCGGCGCGCCGGTGCC
>NZ_JBSFNS010000292.1:0-1417 GCF_053587275.1 Amycolatopsis sp. NPDC003676 | reverse complement strand
ATGGGCCCCGTTAAGCCCGGGTTGCCGGTGCCTTGGGTGACCCGCGCCTCGTCCCCTGGCCGTAGGGCGGCTGACCGTACGGCGGCTGACCACCCTGGGGACCGCCGTAGGGCGGCTGGGCGGGCGGCTGGCCGTTGTCCTTCTTCTTGTTCTTGAGCAGGAAGATGCCACCGATGATGAGCACGACGATCAGCAGGCAGCAGATACCGCCGATGATCAGGCCGGAGCTGCTCTTCTTTTTCTTCTTGGCCGCCAGCTCCAGCGCGGTGTTGACCGTGTCCGAACTCGCCAGGGTGTCGAAGCTGCTCGTGAGCATGTGCGGGTCGACGAGGGCGGCCGTGGTCAGCAGATCCAGATACATGTGTTCCCATCCCGATAGGTCGTTGGCCCGGCATCCTCCCGGTGCCGGAACTCCGAGACTAGCGCCGTGGGTGCGGCTTTCGATGCGAAAGCCTCGCGGCGTCCCGGAGTAGTTGTTCATCGCGGCGCGGCCACGATTCGTTTACACGAGTAACGGTGTACCCCGAATCACCGCGGTTTCACCAACGGGAACGGCAGCGTCTCGCGGATGCTGCGGCCGGTGATCAACATGACCACCCGGTCCACGCCCATGCCGAGGCCGCCGGTGGGCGGCATCGCGTGTTCGAGCGCCTGCAGGAAGTCCTCGTCGAGCTCCATCGCCTCCGGATCGCCGCCCGCCGCCAGCATCGACTGTTCGGTGAGCCGGCGCCGCTGTTCGACCGGGTCGGTGAGTTCGCTGTAGGCGGTGCCCAATTCGACGCCCCAGGCGACCAGGTCCCAGCGCTCGGTGACGCCGTCGATGCTGCGGTGCGAGCGGGTCAGCGGCGAGACCGAGGTGGGGAAGTCGCAGTAGAAGGTGGGGTCGGTGGTCTGCGATTCCACCAGGTGCTCGTACATCTCCAGCACCACCTGGCCCGCGTCCCAGCCGTGCTGGTAGGCGATGCCCGCCTCGTCGCACAGCTCGCGCAGCCGGGCCAGCTCGGTGCGGGTGGTGATCTCGGTGCCGATCGCCTCCGAGACCGCGCCGTGCACCGTCTTCACCCGCCACTCGCCGGAGATGTCGACGGCGTCGAACCCGCCCTCGTCGTTCGGGCGCAGCGCCACCTCGGCGCCGTTGGCCGCCATCGCCGCGTCCTGGATCAGCCGCCGGCACAGCTGCATCATCCGCAGGTAATCGCTGTGCGCCTCATAGGCTTCCAGGATCGTGAACTCGGGATTGTGGCTGAAGTCGACGCCCTCGTTGCGGAAGGTGCGGCCGAGCTCGAAGACCTTCTCCATGCCGCCGACGCACAGCCGCTTGAGGCCCGGGCGCACACCTCGGCGATCCCCGCCCCCATCTGGCCGCAGCCGACCACGCCGACGAGCTCCACGTGCCTCACCCATCCCTCCGGTACTT
>NZ_JBSFNS010000291.1:0-1422 GCF_053587275.1 Amycolatopsis sp. NPDC003676 | reverse complement strand
GGTGCACATCCCGTCGTCCGGGCCGACCACGATGGTCAGCCTGCCGCGCGACTCCTACGTCAGCATTCCCGGCCACGGCAAGGACAAGCTGAACGCCTCGTTCGCGTTCGGCGGCCCGTCGCTGCTGGTGCAGACGGTGGAGGAAGCCACCGGCGTGCGGATCGACCACTACGCCCAGATCGGCTTCGGCGGCTTCGCCGGCGTCGTCGACGCGCTCGGCGGCATCGAGATGTGCCTGGACGAGCCGATCGTCGACCCGCTGGCCGGGCTCGACCTGCCCGCCGGCTGCCAGGAGCTGACCGGCCCCGAGGCGCTGGGTTTCGTGCGCACCAGGGCGACCCCGCGCGCGGACGTCGACCGGATGAAGCACCAGCGGATGTTCATGTCGGCGCTGCTGAAGAAGGCGACCAGCCTGGGCACCCTGGCCAATCCGTTCGCGCTGTGGCCGATGGCCACCGGCGTGGCCGGATCACTGAAAGTCGATGACGGCGACCACATCTGGAACCTGGCCGCGCTCGGCTGGGCGATGCGCGGCGACACCGTCACCACCAGCGTGCCGATCGGCGGATTCGACGACACCGACGTCGGCAACGTGCTGCTGTGGGACAAGACGAAGGCGAGCGCCTTCTTCGACGCCCTGGCCAAGGATCAACAGATTCCCGAGGACCTGCTGACGCGGTAACGTCGTTGTATGGCCGAGGACCGTTCGTTCATCGAGCTGCTGCGGGACCAGATCCGGCACGGGCTGACCGCAGCACAGCAGTATCTGGCCGCCGCCGTGTATTTCGACGCCGAGCGACTACCGGAGCTGGCCGCGCAGACCTACGCCCGCTCGGCCGAGAACCGGGGCCACGCGATGCGGATGGTCCAGTATCTGCTCGATCGCGATGTCGCGGTGACCATCGGCGGGCTCGACGAGCTGCGCTCGGAGTTCGATTCGCCGCGCGCCGCGATCGCCTTCCTGCTCGATCGGGAACGGACCGCCACCGCGCAGATCAGCGCCTTGGCCGGGGCGGCGCGCGAGGCCGAGGATTTCCTCGGCGAACAATTCGTGCAGTGGTTCCTGAAGGAACAGGTCGCCGATGTCGCGGAGATGAGCACGCTGCTCACCGTGCTGGACCGGCAGGACAATCTGTTCGACGTGGAGGAATTCATCCGGCGTGAGCTGGCAGGCGCTGTGCCAGTGGACAACACGGCGCCGAAAATGGCGGGCACAGGGCAGCTTCAGTAAGGGAATACTTGGTTAGGAAATACTTCCCTCAATAAGGTTGCACTTGGATGACAACCCCCTTTTACCAGGTCTAATGTTGCGGCCATGTCGATTCATCCGGAAGCCCCTCGCAGCAAATTCCACAGCCTGCTCCAAGACCAGATCCGGCATGAGTTCAACGCCGAGCATCAGTACATCGCCATTGCGGTGTG
>NZ_JBSFNS010000290.1:0-1426 GCF_053587275.1 Amycolatopsis sp. NPDC003676 | reverse complement strand
GATCGCTTCCGCTTTGGACATGTGTTCTCCCTTTCCGCGGTGGTTGCCGGTTCCAGTATGGGAGCCTCGAATGTGCGCCACGTCATATTTCGCGGTTGACATCCGGCATCCACCTGGTCAAACTTACAACTGGTTATGACCGGACAGTACCCGTCAGGGTCACCGGTTCACAACAGTTAACCCGGACAGACTCGCAAGTCCGTTCGGCTCGCCGAGACCGCCGGGAACCGGGCGTCGAGTTCCCGTGGCGGCAGTTCGGCACCGGCCCGCAGCACCGCCGATTCGAGTTCGGCGACGACCGTCGCACCGGCCCGGTGGGCCAGCCGCGCCTGCCACCAGCTCGCCACGGCGCGCACCGCGACCGCGATCGACAGGCCGATCAATTCGCCTGTCCACGCGCCGAACTCACGCTTGCCGGGATCGGTGATCACCCCGGCCAGCACCCGGCCGAGCAGCACCGCCAGCACCACGATCGTCGCCGTGATGACCAGCGCGAGCAGCACCGACACCACCAGATGCGGCCGGGCCGAGCGGGCGTACTTCCACAGCCGTGGGTCGACGGGCGGACGCCTGCCCGGCCGCTGCCGCTCGGCGGCCGATCCGTCCGCGGCCGCGTCCGCCCGTGTCATCGCTCAGTCCTTGCTGCGCAGCGGCAGACCGGTCGGTGCCGGGATCTGCTCGACGGTCAGCCGCTGGCGGAACACCCAGTAGGTCCAGCCCTGGTAGACCAGCACCACCGGGGTGGCCAGCACCGCGGCCCAGCTCATCACCTTCAGCGTGTACGCGCTGGAGGCGGCGTTGTAGATGTTCAGGTCGTAGAGCGGGCTGATGGTCGAGGGCAGCACGGTCGGGTACATCGAGCCCACGATGAGCACGGTCGCCGAGGCCACGGTGACCGTGGTGCCGACGAAGGCCCAGCCGTCGCGGCCCGCCACGTTCGCCGCACCGGTGAGCACCAGGCCGAGCACCGCCGTCACCAGCACCGCCCAGGTCCAGCCGGTGCCGTAAGCGAGCTGGGTCCACAGCCCGAACGCGCCGACGACCACCGCGGTCGGCACCAGCAGCAGCCGGACGATGCGCTGCGCGTCGTCGCGGACCTCGCCGCCGGTCTTGAGGACCAGGAACACCGCGCCGTGCAGGGCGAACAGGATGCCGGTCGCCAGGCCACCGAGCAGGGCGTACGGGCTGAGCAGATCCCACACCGAGCCGACGATCTGCCGCTCCGCGTCCAGCGGCACGCCGCGCACCAGGTTCGCGAACACCCAGCCCCAGGCCAGCGCGGGAATCCAGGAGCCGATCCCGATGCCGATATCGCACCAGGCCCGCCATTTCGGTGCCGGTGGTGATCAATGCCGCCGCGTATACGGCTGTTGATGCCGCGGAGTCGGACGAGGCTCGGGCGTTCGCGGTGAATGTCGACGGCCCT
>NZ_JBSFNS010000289.1:0-1428 GCF_053587275.1 Amycolatopsis sp. NPDC003676 | reverse complement strand
CGGCCATCAGCAAGGCCAGGTTTTCGAATACCGCTCGCAGCTCCGGGGTGTCGAGCAGTGGCTTCTGATCGCCGGAGCCCTCGTTCAGCTTGCTCGCCTCACGGGTGAGGTATTGATCGACGATCACATCGGGCAGTGGACTGCTGCCGAGACTGCCGCGCTTGACGGCTTCCACGTACACGCGTGCGAAGAACGGCAGACCGAGCAGTTTGCGGTCGTCGTCCGATAGCGCGTCGAGACCGCTGGTCGGCAGGCCGTGAAAGGTGATGAATTCATTGATCTGCTCCGGCGTCCAGCGCTTGAACTCCGCCACGCGATGCTCGACTGAGAGGTTCTGATTCTGGTCGAGACTCGACCGGTATTGGTTCAGGTAGTACGACGACCGCGCCGAAACCACGATGACACCGCGCCCGCCCAGTGCTTCGATCCACGGGCGCAGCGACCCCAGTGCGTTGTCGTAGCCCACACCGCCGAGGAGCTCGTCGAAACCGTCGACGAACAGGGCGATCAAGCCGTTGCGGCACAGCGTCTGAACACTCTTCTCATTCAGATTCCGGGTATAGGCGACCGCGTCGTTCACCACGGTGGACAGGCTGGACAGCACCTGCCCGGTCGATCGCACGTAGAGGAACAGCGGCAGGTGATTCTTCTCGGAATCGCCCTGATCCTCGGCCTCGACATGCTGAGCGCGCTCCAACGCGGTGGAGATCAGCGTCCGGGTCTTGCCGATGCCCGCCTCGCCCGAGATGAAGAAGATCCGGGTCTGCGAGCCGCGCACCTTCAGCCGGTCGTCGATCTGGTGGCGCAACGAATCGAACCTGATGTCCGTGCCTTCGCGCGTACCTTGGAGGTTCGTCACGTCGACGAACGGCTCGATCATGGTGTCCGAGCCAGGCGACCAATCGAGGTTCTCCTGCTCGTCCTCGATCAGCTTTCGTTCGATCTTCTCCAGGCGCTGGCGGGTGGATCGGGCCACCGCGGGCCAATTGGCGATCTGGCGCAGGAACAGCGGGTAGCTGACCCACTCGCCCGATTCGTTCAGCCACTCCTTGCGGTCGCCGTCGCCCAGACGGAAGAGGTCCGAGCGTTCCTCGGGGTCGTCGCTGGTCGCCCGCACCCACAAGACATTGACGACGCCGGCTACCTCGTGGTGATACGGCTCGGAGTCGGGATCGCGGAAACCCTCCAGGTCGTCGCGCAGTTCGCCCATGAAGTTCGGCAGGCTGCGATCGTCGGCGCGGGGGATGCAGGCTTCGTTCAGCGCCATGATCAGGCTCTCGCTCCGTCCCGCCACCCGGACATCGTGATTGTCGCGCCGGATGTAGTACGGCGTGCTGCCCGTGTAGCTGGAGAGCACGCACCAGTTGTCGCTGGAGTCGGCGCAGACGAAGGGCCACAGCTCGAGGCGATGGCCTCGTGGCCAGACCA
>NZ_JBSFNS010000288.1:0-1432 GCF_053587275.1 Amycolatopsis sp. NPDC003676 | reverse complement strand
GTCGGGGGTCGGGAAGTTGTTGCGGCCCAAGCTGAAGCAGTGGTACGGCCCGCGGCTGGAGGCGCTGTACGACGATGTCGCGCGGGATCAGGAAGCGGAGTTGCAGCGGCTGCGCCGCGACGCTGCCGGTCTGCCGGTGTACGAGACGGTGGCGCGGGCGGCGCGCGCGGTGCTCGGGTGTTCGGCCACCGAGTTGCGGCCCGAGGCGCGGTTCGGTGATCTGGGTGGGGATTCGCTGGCGGCGCTGTCGTATTCGACGCTGCTGCGGGAGTTGCTCGGGGTCGAGGTGCCGGTGAACGTGTTG
This sequence comes from Amycolatopsis sp. NPDC003676, assembly GCF_053587275.1. Lineage (NCBI taxonomy): Bacteria > Bacillati > Actinomycetota > Actinomycetes > Pseudonocardiales > Pseudonocardiaceae > Amycolatopsis > Amycolatopsis sp. NPDC003676. Next base: position 1,128 of record NZ_JBSFNS010000288.1, on the reverse strand, counting down.
CTCGGACCGGACAGTGATCTGGCGCGGATCGCGGACTATGTCGGTCGGGAGCGCGAACCGGGTGCGCGGCGAACCGATGTCGAGGCGGTGCACGGTGTGGGTGCGACCGAGATCCGCGCGGCGGATCTCACGCTGGCGAAGTTCCTCGACGCGGGGATGTTGGATCGTGCCCGGGGGCTGCCGTCCGCCACGGTGCCGCCGTCCACGGTGCTGATCACAGGGGCGAACGGCTATCTGGGGCGGTTTCTGCTGCTGACCTGGCTGGAGCGGTTGGCGCCGCTGGGTGGTCGGGTGATCTGCGTGGTGCGGGGTGGGGACGCGGCTGCCGCGCGTGCACGTCTGGCGGCGGCGTTCGAGACCGATCCGGCACTGGCCGAGCACTTCCGCGCGCTCGCCGACGGTGTGCTCGAGGTGGTGCCGGGGGATATCGGGGAGCCGGATCTCGGGCTGTCCGCGGCGGAGTGGCGGCGGCTGGCCGAGGAGGTGGATCTGATCGTGCATTCGGCGGCGCTGGTGAATCATGTGCTGCCGTATGGGCAGTTGTTCGGTCCGAATGTGGTCGGGACCGCCGAGGTGATCCGGCTGGCGTCGACGGCGACGCGCAAGCCGGTGAGTTATCTGTCGACCGTGGCGGTGGCGGCGCAGGGGGAGTCGTTCGCCGAGGACGGTGACGTGCGGGTGATGAGTCCGGTCCGGCGGGTGGACGCGAGCTACGCGAACGGGTACGGCAACAGCAAGTGGGCCGGTGAGGTGTTGTTGCGGGAGGCGTCGGAGCGGTTCGGGTTGCCGGTGGCGGTGTTCCGGTCGGACATGATCCTGGCGCACAGCGACTATCCCGGTCAGGTGAATGTGCCCGACGTGTTCACCCGGTTGCTGTTGAGTGTGCTCGTGACCGGTCTCGCGCCCGCGTCGTTCTATCTGACCGACGCCAACGGGCGGCGGCAGCGCGCGCACTACGACGGGTTGCCTGCCGATTTCGTCGCCGCGGCGGTGACGGGGCTGGGTGCGGCGGCGGTGACGGGGTACCGGACCTTCGATGTGGTCAATCCGCACGACGACGGTGTTTCGCTGGACAGTTTCGTGGATTGGCTGATCGAGGCGGGGCATCGGATCGATCGGATCGATGAC
>NZ_JBSFNS010000287.1:0-1432 GCF_053587275.1 Amycolatopsis sp. NPDC003676 | reverse complement strand
GTCGTCGCCCTGCGCGGGCCGGAGTCCTTCGTCATCGACGACGCGGGCCTCGACCTGCCGGGCGCGGTGCTGCAGGCGCTCGGGCACTCCGAAGCGCTCGAGCTGTACGGGATGAACGCGCCCACCGAGGAACTCGCGCCGATCTTCGGCGACACCGGTGACGTCGCGGCCACCACGCAGCGGCTGAGCAAGATCGGCAAGCCGGCCACCGACGCCCAGGCCCTGTCCTCGGCCCTGGTGGAGATCCACTCCTACGCCGAGATCGTCGGCGTCGCCTACGGTGACGGCACCCGCGATATCCAGGACAACCACATCGCCGTGTTCAACACGCGCGCGGGCCGATTCATCATCACCGCCAGCATGGCCGACGACGGCGTGAAGTGGTCGTCCATCGCGACCGGCACCACCGCGCGCCTGCGCACCGCGGTGGCCGATCTCATCGAGTCACTGCCGATCCGCGCCGAGTTCCCGACCGCGAAGGCCGACAACCCGGTCTGATCAGCCCATCGGGTCGTCGGCCGACAGCGCGGCCTCGAGCGCGAACGGCGGGGTGAACCTGCCCCAGCGCAGGCACTCCCAGCCGCCGTCGGCGGTGGGCAGCAGCTCGATGGTCTCGGTGTTGTCGAGGTGGTTGTTCGTCGTGAACGGCGGCGCCACCCCGGCCAGCGTCATCGCGACCAGGCGCATGGCGGCGCCGTGGTTCACCACGATCACGTCGCCCTCGGCGTCCGCGGTCAGGAATTCCTCGCGCAGTCCGGCGAGGATCGGCACGATCCGGTCGATCACCTCGCGGCCGGATTCACCTCCGGGTGCCCTGGTGTCGAGCTCGCCGCGATGCCAGCCCCGGTAGATCTCCTGGAAGACCTGGTGCGCGGCCTGGTCCGAGCGACCGTGCAGCTCGCCGACCTGCACCTCGTACAGCCCGTCGAGGACGTGCGCGGGCGAACCGGTGGCCGCCTCGATGTAGCTCGCCGTCTGCCGGGCGCGCAGCGCCTCCGACGACACCAGCACCTGCGGCGCCCGCACCAGCCCGGCGCCGAAGGCTTTCGCCTGTGCCACACCGCGTTCGGTGAGCGGGAGACCGGGCACCTGGGTGTCCAGGATCTTCGCGACGTTGCCCTCGGTCTCGCCGTGCCGCACCAGCACCAGCTTCGCGGGTGTACTCATAGGTCAGCGACCCCCTTTCGCAATTGCGTCAACCATTCTGCGGCAGGTTCGTCCGACGGGGGCGGTGTTCCGACTGCCGCGTACGCGGGCCACGAGCCGAGGTAGCGGACCCGCGCCGTGCGATGCAAAGCCTTCAATGTCTCCGCGACCGCCGGATCGTCGATATGGCCGAGTCTCCGATGGACCTGCAGTCGCTCGACAAGTGGGACGACTACACCGCGGCCAAGGAAGCGATGTTCCTCCGCACGGACAACGATCTCGCGCC
>NZ_JBSFNS010000286.1:0-1453 GCF_053587275.1 Amycolatopsis sp. NPDC003676 | reverse complement strand
GAGGTCCGCCGCCGCGTCGATTTCCTCAAGGACTACCTGAACTCCACCCCGGCGCGCGGCTTCGCCCTCGGCATCAGCGGCGGCCAGGACAGCGCCCTGGCGGGCAGACTGTGCCAGCTCGCCGTCGAGGAGTTGCGCGCCGAGGGCGTCGAGGCGAAGTTCCTCGCCGTGCGCCTGCCCTACGGCGTGCAGGCCGACGAGCACGACGCGCAGATCGCCCTGAACTTCATCGACCCCGATCGGTCGGTCGTGGTGAACATCCGCCCCGGCGCCGACGCGGTGGCCGCCGAGGTCGCCGGTGCGCTCGACCACGAGCGGCTGCGTGACCCGCGGCCCTTCGAGCAGTCCGGCCAACGCATCCACATCGTCCACAGTAGACGACCGCGCATGTTCGCGAGCGGCACGACGATGTTGCCCGAGGCCGCTGGACGATGTACTTATCTCATGACAAACACCGCTTCCCACCAGCAGCTTTTCCTCGTCACCGGCGGCACCGGCAAGACCGGCAGCCGCGTCGCGGCGCTCCTCGAGGCCGCGGGCCACCCGGTCCGGCTCGGCTCGCGGACCGCCGCGATCCCGTTCGACTGGACCGATCGGGCCACCTGGGGCCCCGCCCTCGCCGGTGTCGATTCCGTCTACCTGTCCTACCAGCCGGATCTCGCCGTCCCCGGCGCGCCGGATGTCATCCGCGCGTTCACCGCGGCTGCCGCGGCGGCGGGCGTGAAAACGGTGGTCCTGCTGTCGGGCCGCGGCGAGCCCGAGGCGCGCGAATGCGAAGAGATCGTGGAGAATTCGGGCCTGGCCTGGACCGTGGTGCGCTGCGCCTTCTTCGCGGAGAACTTCAGCGAGGGCGCGTTCCTCCCCGACGTCCTCGCCGGCGCGGTCGCGCTGCCCAACGGCGATGTGCCCGAACCGTTCGCGCACGCCGACGACATCGCCGAGGTCGCCGTGGCCGCGCTCACCGATCCCCGGCACGCGGGCGAGATCTACGAGATCACCGGCGCGCGGGCGCTGACCTTCGCCGAGGCCGTGGGCGAGATCGCCGCCGCCAGTGGCCGCGAGATCGCGTTCATCCCGGCCACCCGCGCGGAATTCGTTGCGGCCCTGAGCGCCCACGCCTCGGCGGGGGTCGCCGCGTACTCCAGCACCAGCGCGTCTTGCGGGGTCGCGCCGTCGAAGTAGACCGTGATCCGCCGGGTCGGTATCTCGGTGCGGTCGGCGCGATGGGCGGTGGCGGCGATGTTCTCGTCGATGGGAATCATGGCGTGCTCCTTCTACCCCGGCGCTGGTGGGCGCCTTCCTACTCGACGGTAGGGCCCGGGCCGTCGAGTGGAACATGTTCTGGAATTCACTGGAGATCTCACAGCCCTCCGGTGCCGCGGCGGGGCGGTGGCCGACAAGAATCGCCGTCGACTTGAATCCGGTCACAACCCGCATTCGCGCCGGTTGTGAG
>NZ_JBSFNS010000285.1:0-1459 GCF_053587275.1 Amycolatopsis sp. NPDC003676 | reverse complement strand
GCTGGTTCACGAAAGCCCGCACGTACCCGGCGGATTGGCGCACATACATCCAGGCCCAGAATTCCAGCCCGGTGTCGGTGGGACTGGCGACCATGGTGATCTCGCCGTCGAAACACCGGCCGACGATGTAGCGGGCGCGGGAGATGTGCGGCGTGAACGTCACCACGATGATGTGGCGCCAGCCGTAAATCTTTGCCCGCCGGATGATTTCGCGCGCCTCGCCGTCGGTGGTCCACGGATCGGGCAGGAAACACGAGACCCGGAAGGCGAATCGGCCGCCGCAGTACTTGTCCATCATCGGGTCGTCGGCCCCGGTGGACTGCGAGATCAGCACCTCGGGCGCGTAGCCCTGCTGGGCGAGCTCGATGCCGAGGTCGAAGCGTTCGTAGGGGGTGCCGCCGAGCACCACGATCACATCGGCGCGACGCAGCGGGTCCAGCTGCGGGTTGACGAAGACGGGCCATCCGGCGATTGCCGTACCCAGCACGATGACCAGTGCGCCGACGAGCAACCATCCCGCACGTCGAAAGATCGACACTGCATCGAGGATAGCGAAGGGTGCACACTGGACCCCATGACCGACTCCGCCGTTGCCCCCGAACACCTCGACGTCGTCATCGTCGGCGCCGGACTGTCCGGCATCGGGGCCGCGTACCGGCTGCAGACCGAACACCCGCACCGCAGCTACGCCATCCTCGAGGCCCGCGCCGATCTCGGCGGTACCTGGGATCTTTTCCGCTACCCGGGCATCCGCTCCGACTCGGACATGTTCACCCTGGGCTACCCGTTCAAGCCCTGGCGCGCGGCCCGTTCCATCGCCGACGGCGCCGCGATCCTGGACTACATCCGCGAGACGGCCAGGGAGAACGGCATCGACGGGCGCATCCGCTTCGGTTCCCGGGTGATCGGTGCCGACTGGTCGTCGGCGCAGGCGCGCTGGCAGCTCACCATCGCCCACGAGGGCCCCGACGGCCCCGAGCTGAGCACCCTGACCTGCGGTTTCCTCTACGCCTGCGCCGGCTACTACGACTATCTGCAGCCGCACACCCCCGAGTTCACCGGTCGCGCCGACTTCGACGGCACCATCGTGCACCCGCAGTTCTGGCCCACCGATCTGGACGTGCGCGACAAGCGGGTGGTCGTCATCGGCAGCGGCGCGACCGCGGTCACCCTGGTGCCCTCGCTGGCCGGCGAGGCCGAGCACGTCACCATGCTCCAGCGCACCCCCACCTGGATCAGCGCGGTGCCCGGCCGCGACAAGCAGGCCGACAAGATCCGCGAAGCGCTGCCCGCCGACCTCGCGCATCGGCTGATCCGGACCAAGAACATCCTGTTCAACATCGGTTTCTACCAGTACTGCCGTCGCCGCCCCGCCGCCGCGCGCAAGCTGCTCACCGGCCTCACCTCCCGCATCCTCAAAGACGACAAGCTGGTCGCCGAGCACTTCACCCCCGACTAC
>NZ_JBSFNS010000284.1:0-1460 GCF_053587275.1 Amycolatopsis sp. NPDC003676 | reverse complement strand
GGTGACTTTGCTGGGGCTGGAGCAGGCTGCGGCGCAGAAGCACGCTTGAGCCTCGTGAGTGTTTACGCTCGGGTCCAGCGCCGCGTTGGCGCGCTGGTTGAGCGCGATCCAGCCAAGAGTCTCGCGGGTGGTGCCGTAGTCGTGGAAGTGCCGCTGCGCCTTCTGCGCCAGGGTGTGCGCGGCGGAGGTGGCGCCGAAGGGGGTCAGCCAGCTGGCGGTGCGGCCACCGCCCGGGGTGATCCGGCCCGCCTTCATCTGCTCGGCGAACGTGGATTCCCACACCGTGCGGAAGCACAGGACGTGCCGGGCCAGCCCGGCGGCCACCGCGGTCATCGCGGCGATCACCGAGCCACCGGGACCGAAGGTTTCGATCCCGCCGTTGTGCCAGGTCGGCCGGATCCCCAGCGCGGCCTCGAGCGCGGTCACCCCACCTTCGCCGAACCCGCCGAGATTGCCGCCGCCGGGATAGGACGACAGCCCGTCGATGTCGTCGAAGGTGAGTCCGGCGTCGGCGACCGCGCGCTCGCAGGCCGCCACGGTCAGCGACAGCGCGGGCACCATGAGCCTGCGGCCGATCTGCGACATCCCGATGCCGGTGAGCGCGACCCGGTCCTCGAACTTGTCGCCGCGCACCATCGGCCGGATGCGCGCGGCGTAGCCGTCCGGGGCGATCTCGTCCACCGGCAGCGCGACCGGCTCGCCGGCGACCGGGCGGAACAGTGGCAGCCACACGTCACCGTCGGGCTGGAAGGTGACCTCGACCGGCATGCCGAGTTCGAGCGAATCCGGCTCGGCCGCCACGATATTGGTGGTCAGCCGGACCCGGGTATCCTCGACGGGCGCGACGGTGGCCACCACATACGGCGGGTCCAGGCCGGGCACGGCGAAGCGATGGTTCACCGTGTACGCGATGAGCGTCGCGCGGCCGGAGAGCTCGCGGACACCGAGCTCGCTTCCACGGCAGTACCGGCACACCGGCTGCGGTGGATGCAGCAGGGCTGCGCAGGAGTGACACTCCTGGATCCGCAGGACGCCGTCGGCGCCCGCGGTCCAGAAGAATTCGTTGTCCGGGCCGAGCTGCGGCAGCGGCCGCCCGGACGCGGGTGTGCCGTCCTCGGTCACTGTTCCGCCAGTGAGATGGCGCGCTCGGGGCACGAGTGCACCGCTTCGCGCACCTGGTCCTGCTGATCGGCGGGCACCTGCTCGTCGACCGGCGAGGAGTGGCCGTCGATATCACTGAGTTCGAACGCCTTCGGCGCGATCATGGCGCACAGCGTGTGCCCCTGGCAGCGCTGCGCATCGACCTGGACCTTCACGATGAAACTTCCTCTCAGATGTGGTACTCGTACCACTTCAGGTAGCCGCCGCCGTCGACGCGCAGCTGCGTCCCGGTGATGAACCGCGACTCATCCGAGGCCAGGAACAGCACCGCGTCGCTGATGTCGCGGGTCTCGACGAAC
>NZ_JBSFNS010000283.1:0-1471 GCF_053587275.1 Amycolatopsis sp. NPDC003676 | reverse complement strand
TCGCCGAAGCACGGCAGCTCACGCTCCCGCCGCCTCCGGCGAGGCGCTTTCTTTCGCAAGAGCGTGCCGGTGCGGAGGAAAGGTGAACGACCCGGTCGACCTCGCCGTGCGGGTGGGGGAGGTGGTGCTCGCCGCCGGTACCGGTGTCATCGACACCTCGGCCCAGGTCCGCTTCATCGCCTCGACCTACGGCCTGGACAAATGCGATATCGACGTCACCTTCGACGCCATCCGCATCTGGGCCGATCGCGGCCCGCGCCTGCCCCCGGCCAGCGATATGCGGGTGGTGAAGTACCGCTCGCTCGACTTCACCCGGCTGGCCGCGGTCGACCGGCTGACCCGGCGGATCCGCAGCCAGGTCGTCCCGGTCGACCAGGCGCACGCCGCGCTGGACGAGATCGTCTCCGGGGCGCACCCGTATCCGCGCTGGGTCTCGACGATGGGCTGGTCCCTGCTGGCGGCGGCCATCGCGGTACTGCTCGGTGGCGGCGCGCTGCTCGCGGTCATCAGTTTCGCGACCACGGCGCTGATCGATGTAGTCAACCGGGCGCTGCACCAGCTCGGCCTGCCGATCTTCTTCCAGCATCTGGTCGGTGGTGTCATCGCCGCCGCGCCCGCCATCGCGCTCGCCGCGATCAGTGATGAAACCCCGGCATTGGCCAGCGCCTGGCGGATCACCCGGCGCTGCGACGGACCGTTCGGCGCGGTCAGACCGTTCGACGCGCCGTCCTGGTTGACCGCCGAACCGGCGACGACCGCCAGCACCCGATGACCGTTGCGCTGGGCGTCGGACAACCGTTCCAGCACGAGCACGCCGACGCCCTCGGACCAGGCGACACCGTCGGCGGCATCGGCGAAGGACTTGCTGCGCCCGTCCGGCGCCAGCCCACGCTGACGGCTGAACTCCACGAAGGTCTCCGGGGTCGCCATCACGGCCACACCACCGGCCAGCGCCAGATCGCTCTCCCCCGACCGCAGCGACTGCGCGGCCAGGTGCAGGGCGACCAGCGACGACGAGCACGCGGTGTCGACGGTGACCGACGGCCCCTCCAGCCCGAATACATAGGACACCCGGCCGGAGGCGATGGAACCGGAGTTCGCGTTCACCGGATAGTCGTGATACATCATGCCGGTGAAGACGCCGGTCGCGGTGCCGCGCAGGGTCGCCGGATCGACACCGGCCCGCTCGAAGGCCTCCCACGAGCTCTCCAGCAGCAGGAACTGCTGCGGGTCCATCGCGGCCGCCTCGTTGGGGCTGATGCCGAAGAACGCGGGGTCGAAAGCGCCCGCGTCGTGCAGGAATCCGCCCTCGCGCGTGTAGGTGGTGTTCGGTTTCTCGCCGGTGGGGTCGTAGATCCGCGCGGTATCCCAGCCGCGGTTCACCGGGAACTCCGAGGCCGCGTCGACACCGTCGGCGACCAGCCGCCACAGGTCCTCGGGCGTGCCGACCCCGCCCGGATACCGGCAGGCC
>NZ_JBSFNS010000282.1:0-1484 GCF_053587275.1 Amycolatopsis sp. NPDC003676 | reverse complement strand
CGGTATTAGTTTCCCGGCTTTGCGCCGTCCGGCGTGCACGAGATCAGCCGGCGGGCGGAACGGGCGTACTCCGCGGGAGGGGCTCCGGTCACCGCCAGGCCGCGCCCGGCCACTTCTACTGGACCGGCGACAAGCAGGTGCGCTGGAAGCCGAACGAGTTCTGGCCCGCCAACACCGACGTCACCGTCGTGGCAGGCGGCACCACCAGCTCGTTCCGCATCGGTGACGCCTTCATCGCCAGCGTCGACGACAACACCAAGATGATCACCGTGACGGTGAACGGTGAGGTCGTCAAGGAGATGCCGACCTCGCTGGGCAAGAAGGGCTACGAGACCCCGAACGGCACCTACATCGTGGGCGAGCGGTTCGAGAAGATGACCATGGACTCGTCGACCTACGGCGTGCCGGTCACCGATCCCGAGGGCTACAAGCTCGAGGTGGAGTACGCGACCCGCATCTCCAACAGCGGCATCTTCGTGCACGCCGCGCCGTGGTCGGTCGGCCAGCAGGGCTACTCCAACGCCAGCCACGGCTGCCTGAACGTGAGCACCGAGAACGCCAAGTGGTTCCTGGAGAACTCGCGCCGGGGCGACGCCGTCGTCGTCACCAACACCCAGGGCGGCACCCTGAGTTCCGGTGACGGACTGGGCGACTGGAACTGATTCGCTGAACAAAAGCCGAACAATACGATCAATCGCGGTCGTGTTGTTCGGCTTTTTGCTGTACTCGCCCTTGTGCGCCCGATGTTCAGAGCTACGGCGGCCAGGGTTAACCGGCAGTTCGCCATGCGCCGTAAAACTGCCGCGGTGCGAAGCAGTCCAGAGCGGGTCCTCCCCGCGCCACGAGGCCGCGGGCTGAAAAGCCGCCCGTGGCAGGACTATGCGCTGTTCCTGGTCCTGGTCGTGCCGAACCTGGTGCTGCTGACGCTGTTCGTTTACCGGCCGCTGGCCGACAACATCCGGCTGTCGTTCACCGACTGGAACATCGCGGATCCTGTTGCCACTCCGATCGGTTTCGACAACTACGTCGAGTGGTGGGGGCGCGAGGACTCCTGGAAGGTCGTCTCCAACACGGTGATCTTCACCGTCGCCGCGGTCGTCGTGAGTATGGCGCTCGGACTGGCGCTGGCCCTGTTGCTCGACCGAAAACTGTTCGGGCGCAATGTGGTTCGTTCGGCTATTTTCGCGCCTTTCGTTATCTCGGGCGCGGCGATCGGCGTGGCTTTCCAATTCATCTTCGATCCGAGTTTCGGTCTGGTACAAGATGTTCTGCACCGCGTCGGCGTCGACCGTGTTCCGGATTTCTATCAGGACCCACACTGGGCCCTGTTCATGGTGACGATCACTTACATCTGGAAGAACCTCGGCTATACCTTCGTCATCTATCTGGCCGCCCTGCAAGGCGTGCGAACTGGAGCCGGGGCTCGTCGACTTGATCGTCCGCGATGTCGGCGCCGGTGCGGCACGCACGCACACCGGATCGGC
>NZ_JBSFNS010000281.1:0-1487 GCF_053587275.1 Amycolatopsis sp. NPDC003676 | reverse complement strand
CCAGAATTCGCAAAACGGTCGATTTGCCGCATCCCGACGGGCCGAGCAGGGAGAGGAATGCGCCGTTCGCGGTCCGCAGATCGACCGAGTCCAGCGCGCGCACGGTATCGCGACCCACCCGGAACGACTTGCTCAACCCGCTGATCTCGATCCCGGCCGACGCGCCGCCGGGGATTTCCTTACCCATGGCCGTCACCATAAGAGCGGCTGGTTGCGGCGGTATTTCCGATTCGCGGGCAGTATTGCGCGGTCGTTAACCGTGCTCGAGGTCACGGCGAATTGTGAACCAGTAACGATTCTGTCCCGCCGGAGGACATAGAGTGTCGGAGGATCTGACAGCCCCGCAGCCGTCGAGCGCGCATCGTTCGGCCAAGGGGGGAAGCACTGCGATGACGGAGCCGACACGGCCCGTGGACTGGAACCGACTGTTCGATGAAGCTCTCTGCTGTACGTACCGTGGCCGCCTTGCGCACCACCGCCGTAGCTCTGACCGCCGCGCTGTCGGTGGCCGTGATCGCGGGCGGCGGCGCCGCCTCGGCCGAACCCGAGAAGCCCTCTGCCGTGTCGTCGATCGTCAAGGACGGGCGCACCTGGCACCTGAAGGTGTACTCGGCGGCCATGAAGAAGGACATCACCGTCGACGTGCAGCGTCCGGTCGACGAGTCCAAGCCCGCCCCCAACCTCTACCTGCTCAACGGCCTCGACGCCGGTGAGGGCACGGCCAGCTGGGCCGCGCAGACCAACGCGCTCGGCTTCCTGGCCGACAAGCAGGTCAATGTCATCCAGCCGGTCGGCGGCCGCGGCAGCTACTACGCCGACTGGCAGAAGGAAGACGCCCGCCTCGGCCTGAACAAGTGGAACACCTTCTTCACCCAGGAGCTGCCGCCGCTGCTCGACAGCACCCTCAACTCGACCGGCCTCAACTCGCTGGCCGGCCTGTCCACCTCCGGCACCTCGGTGCTGCAGCTGGCCGAGGCCAAGCCGGGCCTGTTCAAGTCCGTCGCCGCCTACTCCGGCTGCGCGCAGATCGCCGACCCGATGGGCAGGCAGTTCGTCAAGTTCTCCGTGGAGACCTGGGCGGGTGGCGACACCGAGAACATGTACGGCCCGGACAACGACCCGGCCTGGGTCGCCAACGACCCGGTCCTCAACGCCGAGAAGCTGCGCGGCACCAACCTCTACATCTCCAGCGGTAGCGGTCTGCCGGTGATGGAGGACGTGCGCTACTACACCGAGGGCAACGGCCCGATGGGCGTGGTCAACCTCGGTCTCGGCGTCGCGATCGAAGCCGCGACCAACGCGTGCACGCAGAACCTGAAGACCAAGCTGGACTCGCTGGGCATCCCGGCCACCTACATGTTCAACCCGGTCGGCACCCACTACTGGCCGTACTGGGAGCAGGCTTTAGTCGGCGCACCGGAAATTGTCTGTGCCGTAGGGCAGAGTTGGTAGAGGTGAATGTAGAGGAATGAGAGGAGCTTTGGTGT
>NZ_JBSFNS010000280.1:0-1490 GCF_053587275.1 Amycolatopsis sp. NPDC003676 | reverse complement strand
GTCCGGCCTCCACCGAGGTACTCGCCGCGCCACCCGCGATGAGGTCTACCGCACCGAATCCCGCATCCTTGAAATATCCCTTCGAATCCGCGAAATACTCACCCGCGAATTCGATGTTCTTCAGCCACGACAACTGCACCGCGACCTTGCCGTATTTCGAGCCGTCGTCACTCGAACCGTTCGACGAACTCCCCGAACTGCTTCCGCACGCGGCCAGCAGTCCGGCCCCGCCGAGCGCGGCCCCGGTCAGCGCGGAATAGCGGAGAAAGGAACGACGGTCGATACTGTTCATGCGCCGAATGTAGTTTCGGTGCGTTTCGTTCTCTTTGCGTCTGCGTTCCGCCGCTATTCCTTCCCGATCAGGCCCGCCCGGCGCTCGGGCCGAACCGCGCGAGCACCAGATTCTCGACGACGCCGACGATCGCGTAGAGCAGCACCGACACCACCGTCACCACCACGATCGAGGCCCACAGCCGGTTGTACTGGAACATCGGAATGGCGCGCACCAGGCTGGCGCCCAAACCCGTTCCGCTGCCGAGCCATTCACCGAGCAATGCGCCGATCAGCGCGCCCGGCACCGAGACCCGGGCCGCGGCGAACACCGAGGGCAGCGCGGCGGGAACGGCGACCATCCGCAGCCGGGTCCACCGCGAGCCGCCGTAGGCGGTCACCAATTCCATGGCCTGCCTCGGCGCTTGGCTCAGCCCGGTCATGATCATCACCAGCGCCGGGAAGAACACCACGATCGCGGCCAGCACCGCGACGCCCACCGTGCCGCGGCCGAAGACCAGCACCACGATCGGGCTCAGCGCCACCAGCGGCACCGAGCGCAGCAGCATCGCTACCGGCATGAACGTCTGCCGCACAGCCGAATACAGCACGAACAGCGCGGCCACCCCCAGGGCGCCGAGCATGCCGACGGTGAAGCCGATCGCGGCGTCGCGCAGGGTGATCGCGAGGTCGTCGAGGATCGCCTGGCGGGCCGTTGCGGCGCCCGGCGCGGTCACCAGGTAGCGCCAGATGTCCGACGGCGTCTTGCCGACCCGCGGCCCGATCTGCGGGAACGCCCGCAGGAACAGCGACCAGATGACCAGCAGCAGGATCAGCGAGGTCGCCAGCGGCAGCAGGAAGCGGCCGATCCGGCGCAGCACGGTGGTCGTCATCGCCGCTCCTCCGTACTCGCCGTCCACGGCGTGATCAGTCGCGCGGCCACCGCGACGAGCAGATAGCCCAGCCCGGCCAGCGCGGCAGCGGCCAGTGCCATGCCCCAGGTGCGCGGCACGTTGTAGGCGGTCTGCGCGGCCGTCAGCGCGACGCCGATCCCGCTGTCGACACCGCCCAGGTATTCGCCGATGATCGCGCCGAGCACGGCCGACGGCGCGGCGATCTTCAAGGCGGCGAACGTATTCGGCAACGCCGCGATCGCCTGCACCCGGTACAGCCGCTGCCAGCGACCGCCGCCGTAGGCGCGCACCAGATCCAGGCTCGCC
>NZ_JBSFNS010000279.1:0-1495 GCF_053587275.1 Amycolatopsis sp. NPDC003676 | reverse complement strand
GCACGGTGCCGATCACGTGGCCCTTGCGCTCGCCGGTGCGGTCGGAGTTGCGGGCGGCGCGTGGGCATTCAGTCGGCCCTCGGCCGCGGCCTGCTCAACGACCTGGAGAGCGCCAGCGGCCACCGCCTGGCCCTGCACGCCGCCTCCTGGAACGACCCGTCCAGCGGCCTGGCGGGCCGACAGGCCGACCTGGCCCTGGTGTGGCTGCCGCTGCCCGACCCCAACCGCTACCGCTGGCAGGTGCTGCGCACCGAGCCGCGCTGGGTGCTGCTCCCCGAGAACCACCCGCTCGCCGAGCAGGAGACGATCGAGTTCGCCGATCTGCTCGACGAGCCGTTCGTCGCCCTGCCGACCGAGGCGGGCGCGGTCCGTGACTTCTGGCTCGGCAACGACGCCCGCGGCGGCCGCGCGGCCAAGATCGGCGCCGAGGCGGCCACCCCCGAGGACAAGCTCGAGGCCGTGAGCCTGGGCCTGGGCGTGTGCCTGCTCGCCGAGAACAACGTCCCGATGTACCGCTGGCCCGGCCTGACCGCGCGTCCGGTCGCCGGCCTCACCCCGTGTGAGCTGGCGGTGGCGTGGCGCGCCGACGACACCCGGCCGACCATCCTGGAGTTCGCCGGGCGCGCCGTCGACGGTGGCTTCTCCGAACCCCAGCAGCAGCCGCAGCCGATCGCGGTCTAGTTCGACAGTTCCAGTTGGGCGGCGAGGCCGAGCAAGGTGGCCTCGCTGCCGGGCGGACCGGCCAGCTGTGCCGCGAGCGGGGTGTGCGCCTCGGGATGGGTGCCCATCGGCACCGACGCGGCGGGCCAGCCGACCAGATTCCAGATGCCGGTGAACGGCGCGTAGCGCGCCGAGGCCAGCACGTTCGAGGTCCAGCCGCGCCCGCTCCACTTCCTGGCCTTGGGCGGCGGCGCCGCGAGCGTGGGGGTGATCACCACGTCGAAGTTCTCGAAGAAGTCGACCAGCCGGGCCTCGGTCCGGTCGACCTGATCCGGGCGCACCAGCCGCAGCCGCCGGATCAGCCTGCCCAGCGCCAGATGCCGCTTGGTGCGGCGCTGCAACAGCTCGGGGTGCGGTAGCCGGGCCGCGTCGGCCAGGCTCACGCTCGGCCAGCGCAGCAGCATCAGCAGCGCCACGTCGCCGTAGGGAAGTTCGACCGGTTCCACCAGGTGACCGGCCGCCGCCGCGCGCGCACCCGCGGTACGCGCTGCCGCCGTCCAGTGTCGATCCACCCGGACCAGTCGCGACGGCGGAGCCACGGCAAGTCCGACGCGTAGTCGCTGTGGCGCGCGTAGCTCGGCCAGATCCGACCGGTCCGCCAGCACCGACAGCGCCAGCGCCGCGTCCGACACGGTCGTCGCGAGCACGCCGTTCTCGGCCATGCCACCCCAGGAGTCGGCAGCCAGCAACAGTGCCATCGCGCTGCGGACGCAGTCCGTTTCCGCGCAGGAACAGCTGCAGCTGATGCGCGAACAGCTGGCAACGGCACGTGCCG
>NZ_JBSFNS010000278.1:0-1506 GCF_053587275.1 Amycolatopsis sp. NPDC003676 | reverse complement strand
CGACCTGCACCCCGGCCGACGAGTCGGCAGGCTCAGCCGCCGCCCCCGCCACCACCGCCACAGCCGCCACCACCACCGCCGCCACAGCCACTTCCACCGCCGCCACAGCCGCCGCTACTGCCACCACCATCGCCGCCGGTGGTGTCCCCGAGATCGCTGCCGCTGCCGTTGCCGCCTCCGCCGCCACCTTGGCTCACGCCACCGACAGTGGCCGTCCCGCGAGTGCGCCCGGTGGACTCACCCGCCCGCCACCCGGCAGCGCGCTGTCCGGCCCCCGAGGCCGACCCGAACATCGAGCCCTCGCGACGGACATCGCGGATTCCGCCGACCAGAATCACCCCGGCGATGGCGAACAGCGGAAGACCGGCCATGAGTGATTTCCCGACCACCGTCGCACCGATCACGGCCAGCAACAACGCGGAGACGAAGAACATATCGAACCCCCAATGAGTTCTGATCCAGTTGTACCCCGGGGTGATTCCCCCGAAACGGCGGCAGGCTCAGCCGCCGCCCCCGCAACCGCCGCCACCACATCCGCCGCCACCGTCCCCGCCGTCGAAGAAGCCGGCGAACCAGGCGCCACCACCGGCATGACCGGACCGGCGCCGCTTGCGCTTACGGGACTTCGTCGGGCGGAAGGCGATACGGAAGATTCCGTAGCAGGCCAGTGCCAGGGCGACGGCGAACACGGCGAGAGCGGCGATCACCGAGGTGCCGCTGAACACCGTCGTGCTGAGGGCGACGACGAACGCCGCGACGATGTACCGCATGACACGGCCTCAGCCCTCGCTGCCGGTATCGGCAGCCACGAACATTTCCATGAGATCCCCCCGGATCGATCAGTCGCTACCGCCACCGCAGCCACCCGACGACCCACCGTCGTCGTGACCGCTGTCCTCGTCACGCAACTTGCGCAGTGTGCGCGACGCGCTGGTGAGCCCGTCCGCGCTCGCGCCCCACACCCAGCGCGTTGGTTGACCACGCCGGGCGACCCGGCGCGGACGGTGGCGCACCCCCACGATCACCAGCAGCGCGGCGGCGACGCCGAGCAGCGCGATACCGGCGACCGGTACGAAGCCGAGCGCGATCGCACCGACGAGAACGAGCAGCACCGCCGCGCCGAGCACCATGGCAGACCCTTCCGACCGCGCGCGGTCAGCTACCGCCGCCGCACCCGCCGCCACCACCACAGCCGCCACCACCGCCACCGTCGCCATGGCCCGAGTCACCACCACCACCGGCGATCCAGAAGCCACCCGCACCCGCCGCCCCGGACCCAGCGCCCCAGCCCCGCCCCGCCGTGGACCCGCCACGCGAAGCACGCACCCAGCCGACGACGAGCAGCACCACCGCGAGCACGAGCAGCGCGATGCCGATGCTCGCCGAGACGATGGTGGTGACGAGGCCGATCAAGGCCAACAGCAGAGCGGAAAAGATCAACCGCATGATTCCCCCCGGAAATCGAGTCCTGCCTCCGTTGTACCGGAACGGCGGGCACACGGCCAG
>NZ_JBSFNS010000277.1:0-1507 GCF_053587275.1 Amycolatopsis sp. NPDC003676 | reverse complement strand
GAATGGTGAGTTCGAAGGAGATGTAGGCGTCGATGTAGCGCAGGATGCGCGGCCGCCCCAGCTCGACCTGCGCCGTCACCTTCGCCAGGCGACCCGGCCCCACCCCGATCGGTCCGAAATCGAAAGCCGCGCCGGTGAGTTCACCGAACGCCGCGGCGATCCGCTGCTCGGAGACGGCGTATTCCAGGAAACGCCTGCCGAATTCCTCATAGCTGATGTAGGAAGACTGTTCGGGGTCCACTGCCCGCAGAGTACGCGAGCCGAGTCACCTCACACGCCGAAACGGCGGTGCCGCGCGGCGTAATCCCGCAGCGCGCGCAAGAAGTCGACCCGCCGGAACTCCGGCCAGTACGCCTCGGTGAACCAGATCTCCGAATAGGCGCTCTGCCACAGCAGGAAACCCGAAAGCCGCTGCTCACCAGAGGTTCTGATGACCAGATCCGGATCCGGCTGACCCGAGGTGTAGAGATGCTGACCGATCGCGTCGACCGTGATCGACTGCACCAGATCCTCGCCCGACTCACCCGCGGCGATCTCCTGGCGCACCAGCGAGCGCACCGCGTCGGTGATCTCCTGGCGCCCGCCGTACCCCACCGCCACATTCACATGCACACCGTCGCGGCCACTCGTGCGCTCCGCCGCCACCCGCAGCCGCTTCGCGATCAGCTCCGGGAAACCCGCCAGCGAGCCGACGATCCGCACGCTCCAGTTCTGCTCCGGCGCCGACAGCTCCTCCACCACGTCGGTGATGACCTCGAACAGCGTCTCCAGCTCATCCGGATCGCGGCGCAGGTTCTCCGTCGACAGCAGATAGACGGTCACCATCTCGATGCCCTCGTCGGAACACCAGCCGACCAGCTCGGCGATCTTCAGCGCACCGACCCGATGACCGTGGCTGACATCGGTGAACCCGTTCTCGCGCGCCCAGCGGCGATTGCCGTCGCACATCACGGCGACATGGCGAGGATGCTGCTTGTCGGCCAGCTGCTTGGACAGTCTGGCTTCGTAGATGCGGTACGGCAGACCACGCACCCGAGCGAGAAACTCCACGCCCGCACCCTACGCTCCCCCGCCTCCCCGCGTTTTTTGCCGGTCGTGGGGAGAGCACGAGTTGCGCGCCGGGCCGGCGGTGAGTACGTGGTGGGGTTCCTGGGTGGCTGGGGAGTTACCCCGGTGCTCGCGAGATCGGCGGTGTGGGGGTGGGCACGTTTGTGGTGGTGGAGGTGGGTGCTGACGTACCGTTGGCGGTAACCTACGGTACCGTAGGTTTAGACTTGGGAGGATTCGTGGAGGCTGTGCGGGCCGAGGTGCCGGAGCCGGTGGTGCTCGGCAAGCCGCTGCTGCGGGGGTGGATTCATACCTGGGCGGTGGGGGTCGCCGCGGTCGCGGTGGCGGTGCTCGTGGTGTTCGGGCGAAAGCGACTGGCCTGACCGCGGTGCTCGTCGCCTCGGCGGTGCATTTCGTGACGATTCCCTTGTGGGGCTTGCTGTCCGACAAGATCGGCCGG
>NZ_JBSFNS010000276.1:0-1514 GCF_053587275.1 Amycolatopsis sp. NPDC003676 | reverse complement strand
TCTGGAAGGCCTCTCCGGTTGGGTGATGGGTGTCGAATTCGACCCCGACGGCCGCCGCCTCGCTTCCACGGCGTTCGACGGGACGATGCGTATCTGGGACATCAGTCGATCCGGTTCGCTCGGCTCGCCTTGGCCGTCGGACGAGGGATCATCGGAACCGGGCTTCGGCGCGGTGCTGGCTTTCGAGGGTGAGGGCAGCCTCTATGCCAAGCAGGTCGACGCGGACGCCTCGGTGTGGGTGGTCGATGCGCAGACCGGCCGCAGCATCCGTCTCGTCGACTACCCGGACGATTTCGGAGCCCGGGCGGCGGTGAGCGCGGACGGCCGCCGCGTCGCCGTCACCGGCCCTGACAAGACCGTCACCTTCTACGACACCGAGACCGGCGAGCAGGTGGGCCGCCCACTGACCGGATTCGGTGAGCAGGTGGGCGATCTGGACTTTGCCGCGACCAGTTCTCGGCTGGCCACCGCCACCGTCGGAAATGTCGTACAGGTATGGAACACCGACACCGCCGCGCTCGTCGGCGGGCCGTTCGACGGACTGCCCGAGGTCGACGGGATCGTGCTCAGCCCGGACGGTCGCTATCTCGCGGTGGCCGACGACAAGACGGTCCGGCTGTGGAACACCGAGACCGGCGCACCGATCGGCGACCCGCTGACCGGACACACCTCCGACATCAGCAGCATCGAATTCGATGCTGCTGAAACGCGCCTGCTCACCCACAGCCCCGATTCGGTACGTCTCTGGGACGTGCGCACCGGTGCCCTCGTCAAGGAGATTCGTGCCAAATTCATCTGGGCGGCGGCGATGGCGCCCGACGGGTCCCGGTTCGTCACCGGTGAGGAAGCGATCCTGCGCCGATGGGATACGCGAACCGGCGAGCAGATCGGCCCTCCGATGGCAGGGCACACGGACTGGGTGCGGAGCTTGGCCATCAGCGCTGATGGGCGCTATATCGTTTCCGGATCCAGCGACCGGACCCTGCGCTTCTGGGATCTGGCCGACGGCCACGCGATCGGTGAGCCGTTGCAGGGGGCGCCCGGCTGGATCGAAGGCGTGTGGATCAGTGCGGACAGCGCGACGGTCCGAACCATGCAACGGGACTTCGACGACAAGACCACCCTCTGGACCTGGCCTGGTCCCGAGGCATGGGCACGGCTGCTGTGCGACAAACTCCCTCATGAAATGAGCCGCCGGCAGTGGTCGGAATGGGTGTCCCCAGACCTGGAGTACCACTCGGTCTGCCCCGAGCTCCCGCCCCACCCCGACGACCGCTGACACGGACTGGGCGTGGCGGGAATCACAAGTACTCGCGCCGACGGAACCTCGGGCCTGCGGCCGGCGAATAGCGCGCAGTGAGGCGAGGGGGTGGGATTCGTCGGGATGTAGGCGGCGCACACGCGCGTGGCCAGTTCTTTCATCGTGGCCTGCGGGCGGGTGTGGTGGCTCAGCCTGCCTATCCCCGCAGGTCAGCCAGGTAAAACATGGTGCCCCCTGTAGGACTCGAACCTAC
>NZ_JBSFNS010000275.1:0-1521 GCF_053587275.1 Amycolatopsis sp. NPDC003676 | reverse complement strand
GAGTACGCGATCGCGCCCGCCGCCATCGCCACCTTCATCGGCGCCTATGTGGAATCGCTGAACCTGTTCGGGATCACCGACGGCTGGTGGGTGTATCTGGCGGTGTACGCGCTGTTCATCGGCATCCACCTGGGTGGCGCCGGTGAGGCGCTCAAGGCGATGTTCGTGATCACCGCGATCGCGCTGGTCGGCCTGGTGATCTTCGCGGTGGCGGCGCTCGGCGAGTTCGACGTGGCCAATCTGACGAATATCGCGCCCGACCCCGACGCCACCGGTTCTTCGTCCTTCCTGCCGTTCGGCTACCTGGGCATCTGGGCCGCGATCCCGTTCGCCATCTGGTTCTTCCTGGCCGTCGAGGGCGTGCCGCTGGCGGCCGAGGAGGCCACCGAGCCGGAGAAGAACGTGCCCAAGGGCATCATCGTCGCGATGCTGCTGCTGGTCGTCACCGGCGCGGTGGTGCTGGTCCTGGTGACCGGCGCGCTCGGCGCGCAGGGCGCGTCGACCTCGGGTAACCCGCTGGTGGAGGCGCTCGGTGACGGCGCTGCGGCCAAGGTGGTCAACTACATCGGCCTGGCCGGTCTGGTCGCCAGCTTCTTCTCCATCGTCTACGCCTACTCCCGGCAGACCTTCGCGCTCTCGCGGGCCGGCTACCTGCCGACCAGCCTGTCGGTCACCAACTCCCGCAAGGCGCCGGTGCTCGCGCTGATCGTGCCCGGCCTGATCGGCTTCGCCCTCTCGCTCACCGGCGAGGGCGCGATGCTGCTGAACATGGCCGTGTTCGGCGCCGCGGTGAGCTACGTGCTGATGATGGTGAGCCACATCGTGCTGCGGGTCCGCGAGCCGAACATGCCGCGCCCCTACCGCACCCCGGGCGGCATCGCGACCACCGCGTTCGCGCTGGTCATCGCGGCGGCCTCGGTGGCGGCGACCTTCCTGGTCGACCCGAAGGCGGCGCTGTTCACCCTCGGTGTGTTCTGCGCCTTCATGGCCTACTTCGGCCTCTACAGTCGCAAACACCTGGTCGCCAAGTCCCCCGACGAGGAATTCGCGGCATTGGCCAAGGCCGAACAAGAACTCGAGTAACCCGCACCACGAACCCGCGAAAGGAGGCGGCACCCGATGACCGTGTACCGCAGCTCTGTCGGCGTCACGACCTACACGTTCGACGGCCTGGTCGATCTCCTCGCCAAGGCGACTCCCGAACGCAGCGGCGACCAGCTGGCCGGTTGCGCCGCCGCGACCGATGCCGAACGGGCGGCCGCGCAGTGGGCCCTGGCCGACGTGCCGCTGACCACCTTCCTCGACGAGGTGGTCGTGCCGTACGAGACCGACGAGGTCACCCGGCTGATCATCGACAGCCACGACCGGACCGCGTTCGGCCCGATCGCGCATCTCACCGTCGGCGGGCTGCGGGACTGGCTGCTCGCGGTCGCCGCCACCGACGACGCGGCGGTGACGCTGGCGGCGGCGTCGCCGGGACTGACACCGGAGATGGTGGCGGCGGTCAGCAAGATCATGCGC
>NZ_JBSFNS010000274.1:0-1522 GCF_053587275.1 Amycolatopsis sp. NPDC003676 | reverse complement strand
CGCGATGCCGAGGCCGAGAACGACGGTGTCCGGGTGAGTCACGTGCAGCGGCTGGCCCGGCCGGGAACCCCGCCGTGGTGCGGCAGGTCCTGACCGCGATCGCCTCCACCGGTGACTTCCTCGACTCGTTCGTCGCCATCTCCTGCGCGGACAACGCCCTCCCCCGGCAACCCCTGCGCTGGCCGGAATTCGCCGCCGAATCCGCCGAAACCGCGCCCGTCTACGGCCCGTTCTGGCTCTATCTCCGCCAGCCGTGCGCCACCTGGCCCGCCCCCACCGACGGCTATCCCCAGCGCTACACCGGCCCGTGGACCCAGCACTCCACCGTCCCGCCGCTGCTGGTGAACAACCGTTTCGACCCGGCCACGCCGCTCCCCGGCGCCCAGCGTGCCGCCGCGGCGATGGGCGACGCGCGGTTGGTCGTGGTCACCGACGGCTACGGACACGAACCGGACGGCGACTGCGTCACCGACCTGACCCAGCGCTACCTCGTCGACCTTCAGCTCCCGGCAGCCGGGACCACCTGTGCGAACGGCCGGACACCGTTCACCGGATGACGCGGGCACCCGCCGGCCGGGCACCGTTGCGGGAAGCCGAACCGCGCTCCTACGCTCGACAAGTGCGACCGATCATGTCCGACCACGAGCTGGACGGCGGCTGGGAGCTGGTGCGGGCCGCCTCGCCGGTGTGGAAAGGGCTGTCGCTGTCCGGTTTTCGTGACGGTGGCGGCGGCGGACCGGACCTGCGGATCGTCGCGCTCCCCGCGGTCACGGTGGTCGTCCAGATCGGCGAGAGCGGATTCACCACCGCGGACGCGCGCGGCGTGGACGGCCTCGTCGCCGGGATCGCGCCGGGCACCCACCAGGTCCGGTCGGACCGGGTCGACTGTGTCGAGCTCCGCATGCCGCCGACCCTCGCCTACTCCCTGCTCGGCATCGCGCCACCCGACATCACCGGCACGGTGCTGGGCATCGAGGACCTCTGGGGGTCGTCGGTCGACCGGCTGCGGGCGCAGCTCGCCGAAGCATCCACCTGGCCCGCCCGATTCGAGCTGACGACCCGCTTCCTCGCCGACCACGCGACGGCCAGGCACCCGGATGCCGAGGTCGCCGCGACCTGGCAGCGGATCGTCGCCCACGGCGGCCGGGTCAGGGTCAGGGAGCTGGTCGACCTGACCGGCTGGAGCCAGAAGCGACTCTGGACGCGGTTCACCGCCCAGATCGGCGTGACCCCCAAGCGCGCGGCCATGGTGGTGCGTTTCCGCCGCGCGTTCGACCAGCTCGTCGCGGGCGAATCCGCGTCCGCCGCGGCCGCCGCGTGCGGTTACACCGACCAGTCCCACCTCCACCGCGACATCGCGATGTTCGCCGGAACCACCCCGGGCGCCCTGGCCCCGCGCTGAGCGGGAAATTTCGTCCAAGACAGCGCACCCCGGCGCCTGTGACAGTGGCGTCATGACCACGCCCACCGTGCTCGCCGCCCGCATCCGCGCGATCGAGCACCGCGTCGCAGCCACCTACGG
>NZ_JBSFNS010000273.1:0-1535 GCF_053587275.1 Amycolatopsis sp. NPDC003676 | reverse complement strand
GTGTAGCCCTTCTTGATCGCGCGGTAGTTCATCTCGACCTGGAACGAGTAGCCGTTGCTGCGGATCGAGGCCACGTCGATCGCGCGCAGGGTGTCGGCCTTCCACGCCTTGAAGCCGGC
Organism: Amycolatopsis sp. NPDC003676; assembly: GCF_053587275.1. NCBI lineage: Bacteria > Bacillati > Actinomycetota > Actinomycetes > Pseudonocardiales > Pseudonocardiaceae > Amycolatopsis > Amycolatopsis sp. NPDC003676. The sequence continues at coordinate 1,416 of NZ_JBSFNS010000273.1, read as the reverse complement.
GGTCGCGTCCTTCACGCCGAGGCGCAGGATCAGGTTCACGTAGAAGTTGGCCCAGGCCGAGAGCGCCTTGCGGTACCACTTCCACTCCGCGGCGGTCGAACCACCGGGCACGTAGCGGGAACCGAGCACGACGCCGGTATCGGCGGAACTCAGTTTCTCCAGCATGGCCGGGATCACCTCGGCGGGGTGCGACAGGTCGGCGTCCATCTGGATCACCACGTCGGCGCCCTCGTCGAGAGCCTTGGTGATGCCCGCGATGTAGGCGCGGCCGAGGCCGTCCTTCTCGGTGCGGTGCAGCACGCCCACCACGTTCGGCAGCTCGGCGGCCAGCTTGTCGGCCACCTCGCCCGTGCCGTCGGGTGAGTTGTCGTCCACCACCAGCACGTGCAGATCGGGAACCGGCAGTGCCGTCAGCCGCTCCACCGCCACCGGCAGATTTTCCCGCTCGTTGTAGGTCGGCACAACAACGGTAACCCTCAAGGGTCGCCCTCCCTGCTCACCTGGTTACGCCCCGCGCCCCACCGAACGGGCGCGCGAGCATGTCATCGATTCGTTATGACCGTACTCGATCGACCTGACGCGAACCTGAGCGGCCGTGGCCGCGTCACCACAGCTGGCGGGCGTGGACCAGCGCGTCGACCACCAGGACGACGCCGAAAACGACGAACAACACCCGGACCACCGGCGGCCCGTAGCGGGTGATCCACCGCACCAGCAGCCGGTAGACCCGGCGGCTGCGCGGGGTCTTGCGCAGGGCCAGCGCCAGCACCACCAGCGGCACCAGCAGCGCGATCGCGCAATAGACGACCACGATCAACGGCCACACCACCGGCAGCGGACGCTGCGCCGACACCAGCGCCAGCGCGGCCAGGTACGGCACCGAGGTCGGCACCTTCGCCAGCCCCAGCGTGACCCCGACCACCCCCATCAGCCACGGATACTTCCGCACCGGCCGGACCCAGCGCCCGCCGCCGCTCATCGTCGTGTCCATCGGCAACGCCGCGACCGCGATCAGCACCACACCGATCAGCAGCTCACCCCAGTACCGCAGCACCGGCGTCAGCTCGAAGTCGAACAACCGGACCAGGAAATCGATCCCGAGCACCGTCGCGATCCCGAACGCCACCGACACCGCGAACACGCCACCGAGAAAACTGAGCCCACCCACCACGGGCGACCGCCGCGCCAGCCGGCTGTCCGCCACCACCGCCGTCGTGATCGCCACCAACAGCACATCCAGCGCGTCGACCACCGCAAACCCCAGCAACGTGATCAACAGGACACCCATGACCCCCGCGACCCTACTCGCCGCGCCACGCGTGTCCCGGTCGGTGGGCGAGGTCGTTTCCGAGACGACGGTCGTCCACCGCGGCGTGGACGCCGGCGGCGTGCGCGCGCTGATCTTCGAGCGCGGTG
>NZ_JBSFNS010000272.1:0-1548 GCF_053587275.1 Amycolatopsis sp. NPDC003676 | reverse complement strand
GAAGGAGTGTGTGATGCGCGCAGCCGGTTTCCTCCGTGGCGGGCTGCTGGCTGGCATGCTGTTCGCCGCCCTGTCGGTGGCCGGCGTGGCCGCCGCCGACGATCACACTCCGACCATTCCGCTGGTCACCGCGTTCGGTCCGTCCTTGTCGCCGCCGATCGTCGACGCGATCGTGCCCATCGCTCCGGATCTCGGACGCACGGAAGACGCGACAGCGGAAGGTATTCCGCCCTCGGAACCCGGAACGCCGTTGGCCGTCACCAGCCCTGCGCTGGACCGGATCCTCCCGGCGAGCCCATCACCCATCGAGCCGATCCTGTCGCTGCTCAACACATTCGGCATCGCATTACCGCACCAGGCCGACCCTGATCAGCCCGCTCCCGGCGTCGATTCATCCGAGCCCGCGGCTGAAGTCCAGCCGCCCGAGCCGTCGACCGAGAGTGGTCCCGGACATGGCTATGCCGAACCGGCATCCGAGGACGGTCCGCCCCGACCCCGTGCGAGAACCGAGCCTGCCGACCCGCCTGCCGGGGGCGATTCCGCTGAGCCGACGATCGAGGGTGCTCCTGCCGAGTCGACGGTCGGGGCTGGACCTGCGGGGGTGGCCGAGGGCGTTGCTGTGGAGTCGGCGGCCGGGGCAGGTGCAGGGCAGCCGATCGGGGCCGGCGGACCGGTCTGCCTCGGCGCGATCGACTCTGGCCGGATCGGGTTCGGCGGGATCGAGCGAGGCCAGGTCGGCGTTGATGCGATCGACCTCGGCCCAGGCGGACTCTGGAAGATTCCGGCGCAGGTCGGTCTATCTGTGCGCGGTGCGCCCTGGGCGGATCGAGGTGACTTGGTCGTCGGGGTCCACCGGCTGTTCCCCGGTCTCCGGGTCGAACGGGCGGTCGGTCGCGCGGACGGTCGGCACCGGCATCACGTGAGCTGGGCCGAAGGCCGAGCCCCGGACGACCTCAACCCGCCTAACCACCGCGAGACACCCTTCACCCACCATGGCCCCGGCTATCTCGGCGGCGCCAGAGCCGGTCCAGGACCACCGGCTGGTTCAGAACGAGTCGAGTCCGCCGCCGTCGAACCCGCCGCTGTCGTATCCACCACCGTCGAAACCCTCGGAGCCGCCCCACCCACCTGAATCCTGACCCGGGTCGTACCCCGGATCCTGGCCGACCTCGCCCTGACCGGCATCCTGGTCGAGCGCCGCCTCGCCGGTGCCGTCCTCGAAGGCCTGGGCGTCGTAGCCGACTCCGGACATCCCGGCGAACAATGTCGTGAACAGCAGTGCCGAACCGGCGCCCCAGGCGCCGGCGATCAGCGCGGGCTTCCACCACGGCTCCGAATACCACCCCGCGGGGACCGGCCGACCGGCCACCCGCCCGCCGGGGTAGTAGTTCGGCGTGCCCTGGGACGGGGCGGGGGAGGCCGCGATGCGGCGGCCGTTGTGCTCGACGACCCGTAGCTCGTCGACCTGTCCCGCGATGTCCTGACCATCGAGGGCCCGGCGAGGGCGGCGCGGTAGCGGGGCAATTCCGCCTGCGCGACCCCGGCCTG
>NZ_JBSFNS010000271.1:0-1562 GCF_053587275.1 Amycolatopsis sp. NPDC003676 | reverse complement strand
GGTTCGCCAGCGCGACGCCGTCGGCGGTGGCCACCAGGGCCCTGGCCCTGCGGTCGTGCGGGTGCGCACGCCGCTCGAGCAGGCCCTTCTGTTCCAGCGCGCGCAGCACCTGCGAGGTCATCATCGGGTCGGTGGCGGCGTGTTCGGCCAGCTCACGCTGCATCACCGGTTCCGCGCCGCGGTGCCCGAGGTAGGTCAGCGAGGCGAGCAGCACGAACTGCACGTGGGTGAGGTCGAACGGCGCCAGGGCGGCCCGCTGCGCCGCCTGCCAGCGGTTGGTCACCTGCCACAGCAGCAGGCCGGGGCTGTCCTGCGCGTCGCCGAATTCGGTGCGCAGGCCCTCGCTCACGCGCGGTCCACGGTCGCGGCGTCCCTGGCCTCGGCGCGCGCGATCAGCGCGGCCAGGTCGGGCCGGACCGACTTCGCGATGTCGGCGCCGATGATCAGGTTCCACAGCGGCCGCAGCGGCCCGGTCAGCTCCACCCGCACGCCGACCGACACCCGGCCGTCGGCGACCGGGGTGACGGTATGCGCGAAGGTCAGCCTCGCCCCGAGCAGGCGCGAGACGTCGTCGAACTCGGTCGCGGTGAGCTTGGCGACCTCGAACCGCACAGCCGGGCCGCCCTTGGGCTTGAGCTTGCCCGTCGCACCCTGCGCGAACGGGCCGTCGAGGCGGACCCAGGCGGTGTCGGCGTTCCATTCGGGCCAGCTCTCCATCTCGCCCCAGATGGCGAACAGCGTGGCGGGCGCGGCAACGGTCTCGGCGGAAGCCTCGGCGAGAATCATGAACAAAGTATGCGCGCTTACTATTTGTCGTGCAACCGGGCCAGGAACACCACGCCCACCTCCGACGTTGCACATCCCGTGACTGAAGCAACCACTGATCTGACGATGTACTCGACCACCTGGTGCGGCTACTGCCGTCGCCTCAAGACCCAGCTCGACGAGGCGGGCATCACCTACACCGTGATCGACATCGAGGACGACCCCGCTTCGGCCGAATTCGTCGGCAGCGTGAACAACGGCAACCACGTCGTGCCGACCATCAAGTTCCGCGACGGTTCGACGGCGACCAACCCGTCGCTGTCGCAGGTCAAGCAGGCTCTCGCCGCGCTGGCCTGAGCTCAGCGCGCCGGCTGCTCGGCCCAGGATTCGATGATCGTGCGAGCGATCGAGATGGACCCGGGCACCAGTAGCCGAGCGCCCTGCTCGCGGGCCGCCGCCCAGTCGCCCGCCCGCAACGCCGCGCGCACCTCGTCGCGGGTGAACCAGTGCGCCTCGGCGATCTCGCCGTCGGAGAACACCAGCTCCTGCTCCGGATCGCCGACGGCGGCGAAGCCGACCATCAGCGAGCGCGGGAACGGCCACGGCTGACTGCCGAGGTAGGTGACCTCGCGCACGTCGACGCCCACTTCCTCGCGGATCTCCCGCTCGACGCAGTGCTCGAGCGACTCGCCCGCCTCCACGAAACCGGCCAGCAGCGAGAACATGGTCTCGGGCCAGCTGTGCTGCCGGGCCAGCAGCACCCGGTCGGCGCCGTCGTGCACCAGGCAGATGATGGC
>NZ_JBSFNS010000270.1:0-1597 GCF_053587275.1 Amycolatopsis sp. NPDC003676 | reverse complement strand
GCCGGGTCATCGCCTTGCCCGCTGTGATCACTGCCAGTTGGTCGGTTTTCCCGTCCGCCACTGTCACTGTGTAGTCCGACTTGCGAATCGTCAGTTCCCGGTTCAGTCGACCGGGGCTCCCGAACTGGTAGGTCACGTCCTGCTCGGTCTCCGTCTTGAGGCGGAACAGTAGATTTATCGCCATACTTCGCCGTCCATTCGTCGATGTTCTCCCCGGTGCGTGCCGGGATATTCGATTCCCAATCGAATTGTGTGTTGGCGTAGTCGTGTGCCTCGTGGTACGACGCCCCGGGATGGGACTCGTAATAGCCTGCCTCGGTCAATTCGTGTTCGAGGAGGACGATGTCTTCGGGCAGCGGCGTGCCGTTGGACATCCGCATCCACGCTTCGGCGATCGCCGCGCTCGCATCGTATCGCCGGATCTCGGTCCCGACGGTATTGCCGTCGTCGTCATATATGGCGAGTGGGTGTTCGCTGCGGAACAGGTGGTCTTTCACCCGCGCTATGTCGTCGCGCGAATACCCGCGGGATCCGTCCGGGCGGACAGTGTCGGCGAGATTGTCGACCATGCCGTCGACATCGTTGTCGGTCGCCCGGAACTGCTCGTACGCGGCTTCCGCCCAGGCATCCTGTGCCGCGCTGTCGTAGATATCGCGCGGGCGGATCGCACCACCGGATTGCTCATGGCCGGAGGCTGTTTCGCCGGTGCCGTTCTCGGTGGCTTGTGTGTCGGTGGTCGACGAGCTCGTAGGCGGAGTGTTCGCGGGCGGCCGCGCGATGGACGACGTCGGGGGCGTCGAGGTGTTCGTACCCGAGTCGGCCGTCGCCGGGACATCGGCAGCGGACGGTGGGGTGGTCTTGGTCGGAGGCGTGGGCCGAGTCGCCGTTGGTCCAGGCAGGGGAGTTCCGGTCGTTGTCGACGCCGGGGGCGGCGTGCTCGACCTGGGAGATGGGGTCGGAGCGTCGGCACCGGTCAGATCGACGCCGAGCAGCCGGGCGTGATCGCGGCTCGGACCGGGAACCGCGTCCTCGGGCGCGGGCGGCAGTGGCGACCGGTCGGTGAGATCGTCGGCGCCGACTTCCCGCAGGAAGTCCAGGGCGTCGCGGTCGTGCACGGGCGGATCGTCACCGACGGCACGCGGATCGGTCTCCGGGTTGTAGACCAGATCTTCGGCGTAGGGATCGATCTTCGCCAGCGCTCGCACGTAGTCGGCGAGCGGACCGGTCAGATCGTCGAGATCGCCGCGCGCCGCACGGTTCGACAGTGCCTCGGCCAGTGCCGCCGCGTCCAGCGGCAGGCCACCGCGCGGCAGCCCGAGATGCGGTGCGAGCGCGTCACGTGCGGCGTCGACCGCGGCGGGGTCGAACGCGCGCAGCAGCTTCGCGTAGTCGGTGAGGTCCCTGGCGCGCTGGCGGTGCAGCTCCACCCGCGTACCGGGATCGGCGAGTCGTTCCGCGACCAGGTCGGGGCCGAGATCGCCCGGCTCGACGCCGAACCGCAGCGCCAGCGCGCTGCGCGCATTGTGCAGGGAACATGGGAAATCGCCACCTTTTCTCGTCTCGATTTCGCGTTTTCTCCCGGCGGGGCGGGACTGGT
>NZ_JBSFNS010000269.1:0-1601 GCF_053587275.1 Amycolatopsis sp. NPDC003676 | reverse complement strand
GGCTCGACCCCGGCACCCGCGCCACCCAGCGCGAGGTCTCCGACCTCACCAATCTGCTCTTCTTCTCCGCGGGCGGCGCCACCCTGATCTACCTGGGCCGTCGGCTGCTGACCATCCCGCATCGGCTCCGCGCGGGCCGGCGCTGTTCGCCCCGTGCCCTCGAGCGGGCCAGACAGGACTGCCTGCGGCTCGGGCACCTGGCGGTCGCGGTGGTGTTCGTGCTGTGGGTCGTCGCGGGAGTGATCTACGCGATCACCATCGGGGTCGCGGACGGCGTGCTGCCGGTCCGCACGGTCGTGCACCTGCTGCTGGTGTCCGCGATCTGCGCCGCCGTCGCCATGACGTACCCGTTCTTCCTGATCACCCTGTATCTGCTGCGCTGCGTCTATCCGATGTTCCTGCACCACGGCCAGGACTTCCGCGGCGACGGCGGCTCGCTGACGGCCCTGGCCGCGTGGTGCCGCCGGTACCTGGTGGTCGCGGCGTCGATTCCGCTGCTGGTCGTCGCGAGCGCGACCTTCCTGCCGGTTCCGGACCTGCTGACCACGCTCGCCCCGCTGCGCACGATCTGTGTGGGCGGGCTGATCGGTTTCGTCGGCTCCTATGTGCTGTTCCGGATCATCGAATCCGATATCCGGGCACTGCTGCGGGTGACCGGGTCCGGCTATCCGCGCGCGGGTCCGCCGACATCGCGATGAACCACCCGCCGCTCGCGCCCGTACCCCCGGCGTGAGCTCCACACGCACCGCCGAGGCGACCAGGCCCGCACTCGACCGCACCGGCGCGGCGCATCCGACCGATCGGCGTGGACTCGACCGGATCGCGGTCGGTACCAGGATCGGTGACTTCGAGTTGCTCACCGAACTCGGCGCGGGCGCGTTCGCGCGCGTCTTCCTGGCCCGGCAACCCTCGATGCAGCGGCTGGTCGCGGTGAAGATCTCCGCCGACAGCGGCAGCGAGCCGCAGACGCTGGCCCAGCTCGACCACGACTACATCGTGCGCGTGTTCGACCAGCAGCTGCTCGACGATCCCGCCGACGGCTCCCCCCGATTGCGGCTGCTGTACATGCAGTTCCTGCCCGGCGGCACGCTGCTCGACGTGCTGCGCTGGGTCCGCGCCACCCCGCCCGCCGAGCGCACCAGCCGGCTGCTGCTCGACGCCGTCGACGCGGCCATGAAGGAGAAGGGCGAGATCCGCCCGACCGACTCGGCCGTGCGCGCCGAGCTGGCCGGGCTGAGCTGGCCGGAGACCGTGGCCTGGCTGGGCAGCAGGCTGGCGTCGGCCTTGCACCACGCGGCGGGCAACGGCGTGCTGCACCGCGACGTCAAACCCGCCAATGTCCTGCTCACCGCCGAGGGTGTGCCCAAGCTGGCCGACTTCAACATCAGCTTCAGCCGCTCGACCGACACCAGCCCGGTGTCCTATTTCGGCGGCTCGCTGGCCTACATGTCCCCGGAGCAGCTCGAGGCCTGTCATCCGGGCTACGACCGCACCGCCGCCGACCTGGACACCCGCGCCGACATCTACTCCCTCGGCGTGCTCCTGTGGGAACTGCTCACCGGCGCGAAACCCTTCGACGACACCACCGTCCCCGACGACGA
>NZ_JBSFNS010000268.1:0-1614 GCF_053587275.1 Amycolatopsis sp. NPDC003676 | reverse complement strand
GCCACGATGTACATCGCTGCCGGTATTGCCGCGCTGGGTGCGATCGTGAGTGCGTTCATGGCTCCGGAGACGAAGAACATCGATCTGCACGTCGCCTCGGGGCACAGGATCGAGTAGCCGCTCATCGGTTCCGGTCCTCAGAAGGCGGCTTCGTCGAGGTCCATCACCGACAGGTCCAGCTCGGCCAGGACGGTGCGGGTCGCGGTGAGGCGGGGCAGCACGTTGCGGGCGAAGAACGAGGCCACGGCGAGCTTTCCGCGATAGAAGGCGACATCACGATCTGTCGCGCCGGCGGTGAGCGCGGCATCGGCGACGGTGGCCTGAACCAGCAGCCGCCAGCCGATCAGCAGGTCACCGACGGCCAGCAGGAAACGCACGGAGCCGAGCCCGACTTTGTACAGTTCGCGCGGGTCTTGCGCGGCGGCCATCGTGTAGCCGATGAGCGTGGCCGCCATGGCCTGGACGTCGGCCAGCGCGGTGGCCAGCAGTTCCAGATCCGATTTCACGGCCTCACAGCCGGAGTTCACGGTGCGGTCGATCTGCTCGGCGAGATGCGCCAGCGCGGCACCCTGGCCGCGAACGATCTTGCGGAAGAAGAAGTCCAGGGCCTGGATAGCCGTGGTGCCCTCGTACAGCGAGTCGATCTTGGCGTCCCGGATGTACTGCTCGATCGGGTAGTCCTGCAGGTATCCGGATCCGCCGAAGGTCTGCAGTGATTCGGTCAGCAGCTCGTACGCGCGTTCCGAGCCCACACCCTTGACGATCGGTAGCAGCAGATCGTCGACCTGATGCGCCATGCGCGGGTCGGCACCGGAGACCGCTCGGGCGACGACGGCGTCCTGGTGGGCGGCGGTGTAGAGGTAGACCGCGCGCAGGCCCTCGGCGTAGGCCTTCTGCAGCAGCAGCGAGCGGCGCACGTCGGGGTGATGCAGGATCGTCACGCGCGGCGCGGTCTTGTCGGCCATCCGGGTCAGGTCGGCGCCCTGGACACGGGTCTTGGCGTACTCCAGCGCGTTCAGGTAACCGGTCGACAGGGTCGCGATGGCCTTGGTGCCGACCATCATGCGCGCGTTCTCGATCACCTTGAACATCTGCGCGATGCCGTTGTGCGCGTCGCCGACGAGCCAGCCCTTGGCGGGCACGCCGTGGCCGCCGAAGGTGAGTTCACAGGTGGCCGAGGCCTTCAGGCCCATCTTGTGCTCGACATTGGTGACGAACACGCCGTTGCGATCACCGAGTTCGCCGGTGGCGGAATCGAAATGGAACTTCGGCACGAAGAACAGCGACAGGCCCTTGGTGCCGGGACCGGCGCCCTCCGGGCGGGCGAGGACCAGGTGCACGATATTGCCGAACAGGTCGTCGGAGTCGGCGGAGGTGATGAACCGCTTGACGCCCTCGATGTGCCAGGAGCCGTCCTCCTGCGCGATCGCCTTGGTCCGTCCCGCGCCGACGTCGGATCCCGCGTCCGGTTCGGTCAGCACCATCGTCGCGCCCCACTCGCGCTCCACGATGATCTGGGCCCAGGCGCGCTGCTGGTCGTTGCCGACGCGGTCGAGGATGTCGGCCATCACCGGACCCATGCTGTACATGTGCGCGGCGGGCTGGGCGCCGAGC
>NZ_JBSFNS010000267.1:0-1615 GCF_053587275.1 Amycolatopsis sp. NPDC003676 | reverse complement strand
CTGACCCAGCGGTGGAAGTTCGCCGAGATCGGCAACACCGTCAATATCGGCAGCGCGGTGGACCCCAAGCAGCTCGGCTCGGACCTGCTCGCCCAGCTGTGGGTCGCGCCATCGCGCGGCACGACGGTCGCGGTGCGGCTGCGGCCCGGCAGCGACGCCGAGTCGGTGAGTGTCGGTGCCGCATGGCGTTTGACCGCGCGTGAGCTGCCGGAGAAGACCACGACCAAGGGCATGGTCTCGATGAACGGCCGCCACCGCGACGCGCTGCTCGCGCACCTGCCGCTCGCGGTGCCCGGCGTGGACGACACCGTGCCGACCACCGAGTACCCGATCGATGTCATCGGCGCGCTGCACCTGCCGTCGGCGGGCTGCGGCCAGCTGCTCGGCTCCGACGACGAGGGCAACGGCGTCGCCACCAGGATCATCGGCGCCGGTATCTCCTCGGTCTATGTGGCCGGCGAGCTGTATCTGGCCCAGCAGCTGGTGTTCCGCGCGCTGGCCGTCGGCGAGCGGGTCCTTGTGCGCACCGATCGCGCGCACGCCTGGGAGCAGCTGGTCAGCACGGTCGGCAACCCGGAGCGCCTGACCATCGCGGTCGAAACGCACCAGTCCGACGCGGGTTTCACCGCCACCGTCGTCGACGGTGTGCTGGCCCCGGCGCCGCACGCCGGTGTCACCACCATCTACCTGACCGGCGATCCGAACGGCTGGCCCGCTTCCCGTCCCGACCTGGAGATCTTCCAGCCGGGCGCGATCGGCAACCGGGTGGTGCTGCGCACCGGGACGACCAGGGTCAACCTCACGCTGGTGTCGATCCCGCGCGAGGCGACCTACATCGGGCAGCCGCGCGGACAGCGCACGATGGCGCCGGCCTGACCGGTCAGCCCGGGTAGGGGTCGGCGCCGCGGGCGGCCCGCAAAGTCCGTCCCCACCAGGCCAATTGGCCGAGCATCCGCGCACTCGCGTCGATCGCGGCGTGGTCGTCGGTGCTGCCGTCGGCGCCGAAACGCCGCTTGGCCTGGGCGAAGCTCACCGATTCGCGCACTGAGACCATGTGCAGTTCGGCGACCACCTGGCGCAACTGCTCGACGGCCCGCAGGCCGCCCGAGAGACCGCCGTAGGAGACGAAGCCGATCGGCTTGGCCCGCCACTCCCGTTTGGCGCTGTCCAGGGCCGTTTTCAGGGACGCGGGATATCCGTGGTTGTACTCGGAGGTGACGACTGCGAAGGCGTCGGCGGCGGCGAGCCGCTCCCGGAACGCGTCGACCTCGGGGGTCTCGGTGAGCTCGACGGGCAAGGCGATGTCACGCAGATCGAGGACCCCGACCTCGAATTCCGGCCGCTCGGCGAGCACACCGAGGAACCAGTCGGCCACCACGGGCGCGAATCGCTCCGGGCGGGTACTGGCGACGACGACCTCCAACCGCAACGGTGTGTCCATACCGCGAGCTTATCGATGGACCCCCGCCCCGCGGCGCGCGGCGGATCGGGCACGATGGGCGCAGGCGATTTGGTTCGATATCCGCAGGTGGGGAGTGAATGAAGGGGGCAGCACAGGTGATCATCGGGCAGTGGCAGCTGGTCGAGACGCTCGGCGCGACGTGGTCGATGCTGA
>NZ_JBSFNS010000266.1:0-1643 GCF_053587275.1 Amycolatopsis sp. NPDC003676 | reverse complement strand
GCCCTGGTCTTCCTGCTGGCCTGGCTGTTCGTCACCTACACCGCCGCGGGCAGGCTGATCCGGGCGATGGGCGACAACTTCGCCACCGCCCGCGCCACCGGCGCCCCGGTGCGTCCGCTGCAGGTGCTGACCTACGTGATCTCCGCGCTGCTCGCGCTGCTGGCCGGGTACCTGACGGTCTCCATCCAGGGCAGCGTGCAGACGACGGTCACCTCCTTCGACCCACTGCTGTTCACCGCGCTCACCGCCACCGTCATCGGCGGCATCTCCCTGGCCGGTGGCCGCGGCTCGATCCTCGGCGTCCTCGCCGGCGCGCTGTTCATCGGCGTGCTCAACAACCTGCTCGTCCTGCACGGGCTCACCTCCGCCGTCCAGGACCTGATCCGCGGCGGCGTCCTGATCGTGGCGATCGCACTCGACGCCTGGCTGCATCCGCGCGACGAGGAAACCGCCAAGAGCGGCGAACTGTGATGTCCGCCTTCGTACCACCCCGTTCTCACAAGGAGTCTTCGACGATGAAGAAAAGAATGATCGCCCTCGCTCTCGCCTCGGTCTCGGCCGTCGTCCTCGCGGGCTGTTCCACCGGTGGACGCACCGCCGCCACCGGACCCGTCGGCGGCGGCGAGCAGGCGTTCGGTGAGAACGTGCAGCTGTTCGACGCGACGCAGCAGGTGCACGAGTCGATGGCGGGCAAGAAGGTCGCCTTCGTGCCCATCCTCTACAAGGGCTACAACCTCACCATGAACTGGGGCGCCTCGATGGAGCGCGCGTTCGGCAACCTCGGGGCCGACTTCCAGGTCTACGACCCCAATTTCGACACCGACAAGATGACCAGGATCATCAGCGACCTGATCGCGCGCAAGGCCGCCGACGTGCTGATCCTGCACAACCCCGACGTGGGTGTGCTGTCCAAGCAGATCGAGGACGCCCAGCGTGCCGGCATCTACACGATCGTGGTCAACATGATCTCGAGCCGCCTCGGTGACGCCTACATCGGCGTGGACAACATCGCCGCCGCCGAGGACATCAGCAAGCGCGCCGTCGCGGACTGCGAGAAGCGCGGTGCCCCCAAGCGTCTGGCGATCATCGACGGCCCCGGCAACGACGCGGCCTCGCTGCTGTGGTCCAAGGGCGTGCACAACGTGCTCGACCCGGCCGGCTTCGAGGTGGTGACCACCGCGCACACCCAGTGGCAGAACTCGCTCGCCCAGCAGGCCGCCGAGTCGATCATCCAGCAGCAGAAGAACAACTTCTGCGGCTTCCTGGTCACCTACGACCTCAACTCGGTCGCCGTCGGTGACGCCGTGCAGAGCGCCGTCTCCCGTGGCGTGATCCCGGCCGACTCGCTGGCCACCTACACGATGGCGACCGACACCCTGTGGTGTGACGCGTTGCGCCAGAACAAGGTGACGGCCTCGGCGTCCTATGACGTGCAGGGCGTCGGCACCGCCGCGGTGGTGACCGCCCAGCAGCTCGTGCAGACCGGCGCGGCCCCCGGCAGCACCCACACCGTGGCCTTCGTCCCGCACACCATCGTGGATCGCGGCAACGTCGACAACACCACGATCGCCTGCTACAAGGGGCAGTGAGCATGGCCCGCGGAATCGACGCCTTCGGGCAGACCGGCGGCACCTGGCGGGACC
>NZ_JBSFNS010000264.1:0-1665 GCF_053587275.1 Amycolatopsis sp. NPDC003676 | reverse complement strand
GCCGCCGACCACATGGTCGGGGCGCAGTCGATCGTCGAGGTCGAGCGCGACATACGCTTCCCGCCCGTCCGCCACGCAGCCGTGCACCGTGCGGCCGCGGGCCGGGTCACCGGTCACCGAAGCGATGTCCGCGGAATCCAGCAGCACGCAGGGGTCGAGCCGCAGCACCGAGTTCGTGGGAAGGTCGCGCAGCGGCGGGTTGACCGCGAGGCGGCGTACCACCGCGACGAGTCCACGTTCGACCGCCGGACAGGTGTCGCTGCCCTCGAAGGTCGACGAGCTCAAGGTCAGTGCCATCGGCAGCCCGCTCTGCGCCACGACCGAGCGGTCGCAATTGCGGGCTTCCTTGTTCCGGCCGAGCACCGGCATCCAGTTGATGGTGCTGCCCATCGGGGTCCTGCCCTTGATCTGCTCGACCGGCGAGCCGTTCTCGAGGGTGAGCTGCATCTTGCGACCGGACTGTTCGCGGTAGGTGAGGCTGCACGAGTGCACGCCGTTCGGCACGAGTTCGCCGGTCGCCGTGCCGAGTTCACCGAGCACCGCCGGCTTCAGCAGCTCGCAGAGATCGAGCCTGCGGCTCTCGTCGACGGTCAGCGCGAGCGCTGGATCGTCCATCGCCACCGCGTTGCCCTCCACGCCGATGCCGACGATCGTGATGACGCCGAGCACCAGAGCCGACACCACCGCGGCCGCGACGACGAAGCGTGACAACGGCCGCTTCGGCCGCTCGACCGGCTCGGGGGCGACGGTCGCGGTGCCGTCGGCCCAGCGTGCGGCCTCGGCCTGGCATTCCGCGATCCGCCTGCGGATCCGGACCGGCCACACCGGCTCGGCCTCGATCCGGCTCGCCGCGTCGAGCAACTGTTCCGGGGTCGGGCGCGCCGCCGGGTCCTTCGCCAGGCACGCCTCGACCAGCGCGCGGATCGGCGGCGGGATGGCCGTGGTGTCCGGCGCGGTGTAGAGCACGTTGTAGAGCACCTGCGGCGTCGACGCTGCCTCGAACGGGCTGACCCCGGTGGCCGCCATCGCCAGCACCGCGCCGACCGCGAACACGTCGGAAGCCGGAGTGAGCGGCTGGCATTCGGCCTGCTCGGGCGACATGTAGGCGGGCGAGCCGAGCACCGCACCGGTGGCGGTGAGGGCGACGTCGTCCTCGAGCGCCTTGGCGATGCCGAAGTCGATGACCCGCGGGCCGTCGTTGGTCAGCAGGACATTGCTCGGCTTGAGATCACGGTGCACCAGGCCGGTCCGGTGGATCTCGAGCAGCGCCATCGCCAAGCCGGTGGCCAGCAGCTTCAGCCCGCTCACGGTCAGCCTGCCGAACTCGCCCACCATCTCCTGCAACGAGGGGCCCGCGATGTATTCCGAGGCCAGCCAGGGTGTTTCGGAGTCGGCGTCGTGGTCGACGACGCCTGCCGTGTAGGCGCCGGTGACCTGCTGGGAGGCGAGCACCTCGCGCCGGAACCTGGCCCGGAACTCGGGGTTCCCGGTGAACTGATGGTGGATCTGTTTGACGGCGATCAACCGGCCGTCGGGGCCTTGACCCAGCAGCACCTGCCCCATGCCGCCCCGGCCGACCACGGCCAGCATGCGGTTGCGGCCGAGCCGATCGGGATCCCGCGGACCCAGTGGTTTCATCGCTCGTCTCCCCGTCTCACCGGGATC
>NZ_JBSFNS010000263.1:0-1677 GCF_053587275.1 Amycolatopsis sp. NPDC003676 | reverse complement strand
CTCGTTCACGTCCGGCGGCAACACCTTGATCCCCAGCCGCCGGCACTCCGACAGATAGATCGCCGACTTGTCCTTGTTGTCACCCACCGACGTCAACAACGCGGCCATGTACTCCGCGGTGTAATTCGCCTTGAGATAGGCAGTCCAATACCCGACCAGCGCGTACCCAGCGGCGTGCGACTTGTTGAACGCATAACCCGCGAACGGGAGAATCGTGTCCCACAACGCTTGCACGGCCTCGCCGGAGAACCCGTTGTCGATCATCCCGGCGCGGAAGCCCTCGAATTCCTTTTCCAGGACTTCCTTTTTCTTCTTGCCCATCGCGCGGCGCAGCACGTCCGCGCGGCCCATCGAATATCCGGCGACCTTCTGCGCGATCTGCATGATCTGTTCCTGGTACACCACCAGACCATGCGTTTCGGCGAGGATCTCGCGCAGCGGTTCCTCCAGTTCCGGATGGATCGGTTCGATGGCTTGGCGCTTGTTCTTGCGGTCGGCGTAGTTGTTGTGCGTGTTCATCGCCATCGGGCCCGGCCGGTAGAGCGCGTTGACGGCCACGATGTCCTCGAACCCGGTGGGACGCATGCGGCGCAACAGATCCCGCATCGCGCCGCCGTCCAATTGGAACACTCCGAGACTGTCACCGCGGACCAGCAGGGCGAAGGTCTCGGGATCGTCGATGGCCAGCCGGTCGAGGTCGATGTCCTCGCCGCGGTTGGCCTTGATGTTGTCGATCGCGTCGCCGATGACGGTGAGGTTGCGCAGGCCCAGGAAGTCCATCTTCAGCAGGCCGATGGCCTCGCACGACGGATAGTCCCAGCCGGTGATGATCGAGCCGTCGTCCCTGCGCCACAACGGAATCGCATCCATCAACGGCTCGCTGGACATGATCACCGCGCAGGCGTGCACACCCGCATTGCGGATCAGCCCCTCCAGGCCGCGGGCGGTTTCGAAGATCGTCTTGCACTCTTCGTCGGTCTCGACGAGCGTGCGGACCTCGGCCGCCTCCGCGTAACGCTCGTGCTTGGCGTCCACGATCCCCGCCAGCGGAATGTCTTTGGCGGCCACCGGCGGCGGCAAGGCTTTGGAGATCCGGTCCGCGATCGAGTACCCAGGTTGTCCGAAGTGGACTCGCGCGGAATCCTTGATCGCCGCTTTCGTTTTGATGGTACCGAAAGTGATGACCTGGGCAATCCGGTCGGAACCGTATTTCTCGGTGGCGTACCGGATCATCTCGCCGCGGCGGCGGTCGTCGAAGTCCATGTCGATGTCCGGCATGGACACTCGTTCCGGATTCAGGAAGCGTTCGAAGAGCAGACCGTGCCGGATCGGGTCGAGATTGGTGATGCGGAGCGCGTACGCGACCAGTGACCCCGCCGCCGACCCACGCCCCGGCCCTACTCGGATTCCCGCCTCGCGCGCGTGCGTCATCAGGTCGGCCGTGATCAGGAAGTATCCGGGAAAGCCTTTGTCCACAATGACATTGAGTTCGTATTCAGCGCGCTCCCGGTACTCTTCGGGCACCCCGTCCGGCAGTCTTTCGGACAGGCCGCCCATCACCTCGTGATGCAGCCAGGTGGCTTCGGTGTGGCCTTCGGGGACGTCGAAGACCGGCATCCGGTCCTTGTGCGTGTACACGTCCTCGTACGACTCGACCCGCTCGGCGATCAGCAGCGT
>NZ_JBSFNS010000262.1:0-1692 GCF_053587275.1 Amycolatopsis sp. NPDC003676 | reverse complement strand
CTCGTTCACGTCCGGCGGCAACACCTTGATCCCCAGCCGCCGGCACTCCGACAGATAGATCGCCGACTTGTCCTTGTTGTCACCCACCGACGTCAGCAGCGCGGCCATGTACTCCGCGGTGTAGTTCGCCTTGAGGTAGGCGGTCCAGTACGCGATCAGGCCGTACGCGGCGGCGTGCGACTTGTTGAACGCGTACCCGGCGAACGGGAGAATCGTGTCCCACAGCGCCTTGACCGCTTCCGGCGAGAAGCCGCCCTCGACGAGCGGGCTGGACCGCATGCCCTCTTCGAAGCCCTCGTACTCCTTTTCGAGGACTTCCTTCTTCTTCTTGCCCATCGCGCGGCGGAGCGTGTCCGCTCGGCCCATCGTGTAGCCCGCGACCTTCTGGGCGATCTGCATGATCTGCTCTTGGTAGACGATCAGGCCGTAGGTCTCGGACAGGATCTCCCGCAGCGGTTCCTCCAGCTGCGGGTGGATGGGCTTGATCTGCTGCCGGTTGTTCTTGCGGTCGGCGTAGTCGTTGTGCGCGTTCATGCCCATCGGGCCGGGGCGGTACAGCGCGAGCACCGCGATGATGTCCTCGAACCCGGTCGGCAGCATGCGCCGCAGCAGGTCGCGCATCGCGCCGCCGTCGAGCTGGAACACGCCGAGCGTGTCGCCGCGGCCGAGGAGCTTGTACGACTCGGGATCGTCGAAGCCGAGCCGGTCGAGGTCGATCTCCTCGCCCCGGTTGACCTTGATGTTCTCCAGGGCGTCGCCGATGACGGTGAGGTTGCGCAAGCCCAGGAAGTCCATCTTCAGCAGGCCGATAGCCTCGCACGACGGGTAGTCCCAGCCGGTGATGATGGAGCCGTCGTCGCGCTGCCACACCGGGATCGCGTCGGTGAGCGGTTCGCTCGACATGATCACCGCGCAGGCGTGCACGCCCGCGTTGCGGATCAGGCCTTCGAGCCCGCGGGCGGTGTCGAAGATCGTCTTGCACTCTTCGTCGGTCTCGACCAGCGTGCGGACCTCGGCGGCCTCGGCGTAGCGCTCGTGCTTCGAGTCGACGATGCCCGACAGCGGGATGTCCTTCGCCATGATCGGCGGCGGCAGCGCCTTCGAAATCCGGTCCGCGATCGAGTAGCCCGGCTGGCCGTAGTGCACGCGGGCGGAGTCCTTGATCGCCGCCTTGGTCTTAATGGTGCCGAAGGTGATCACCTGGGCGACCCGGTCCGCGCCGTACTTGTCGGTGGCGTACCGGATCATCTCGCCGCGCCGGCGGTCGTCGAAGTCGATGTCGATATCGGGCATCGACATGCGCTCCGGGTTCAGGAACCGCTCGAACAGCAGCTTCTGCGGGATCGGGTCGAGGTTCGTGATGCCCAGCGCGTACGCGACCAGCGCGCCCGCCGCGGAACCACGGCCGGGGCCGACCAGGATGCCGACCTCGCGCGCGTGCTGGATGAGGTCGGCGGTGATGAGGAAGTAGGACGGGAAGCCCTTGCCCTCGATGACGCCGAGTTCGTAGTCGCAGCGCTCCTCGTAGCCGTCCGGGATGCCCTCCGGGAACCGCCACTTGAGACCCTCGGCCACCTGATGGCGCAGCCAGGAAGCATCGGTGTGGCCTTCGGGGACGTCGAAGACCGGCATCCGGTCCTTGTGCGTGTACACGTCCTCGTACGACTCGACCCGCTCGGCGATCAGCAGCGT
>NZ_JBSFNS010000261.1:0-1724 GCF_053587275.1 Amycolatopsis sp. NPDC003676 | reverse complement strand
GGCGAGTACTGGTTGTCGCGCACCAGATACGCCTTCAACCCCAGTCCGGGAAAGGCATCGGTGCGATGGCCTCGCGTGGCGACTCGGTGTTCGATATCGCGCAGTTTCGGGCGGTGGGTGCGGGCCGAGCGATTGATCGCGCCGGTGACCGCGGCGACGGTCTTGGCGGCGATGCGCTGCTCGATCTCGCGCACCACCTTCTCGACCACCATCCGGGCGGTGGCCTTGGTGGTCTCCGGCATCACCCGGTTCAACCCCATCAGCGTGCCCACCAGGTGTACGTCGGGCTCCACCGATTCCAGCAGTTCGGGTTCGAGTAGCAGCTGGGTGAGGTTCAGCCGCTGCACGGCGTCGCGCTGCATCACCTCGACCACGGTCGCGGGGAAGTAGGTGCGGATGTCGCCGAGCCAGCGCGCCACGCGCGGTGCCGAACCACCGAGTCCGCCGGACCTCTTCGTCGATCCGCCTGCCTCACCGGTGTTGTAGAGGGCGCCGAGGGCCTGGTCCATGGCCTGGTCGGGGCCCGAGGACAAGCCGCCGAGCTGTTCCTCCGCGGCCTGGCCGAGGACGAGTCGCCAACGGCGCGAATGGGTTTCGTCGTTACCGGTCACGGCAGCAGCTCCAGGTGTTCGAGCGGAATTCGTCGGGATGCCGGTGATACCCGGGCCGCAGCTCGGATCTCCGGCGGTGTGCTGCACCGGATTCGGCGGGCGGCGGCGAGGACCGCACCGTGCGCCCGCGGCGGGCCAGGCGGTGACCGAGACGGCGGCCTCGGTGGGTCCGTAGAGGTTGTGCACGGCCGCGGCCGAATGCGCGCCGAAGGCGGCCACCGTGTCCGGGGTGAGCGCCTCGCCGATCGCGAACACCAGCCGCAGGCTCGCCAGCTGACGCGCGTCGGCGTGCGCGGCGAACATCGCCAGCATCGACGGCACGAAGTCGGCGACGGTGACCCCCCGCGCGGCGACCAGGTCGGCCAGATACAGCGGATCGCGATGCCCGTCCGGGGTCGCGAGCACCAGGGTGGCGCCGGCGGCCAGCGGGGCGAAGAAGCCCCACACCGACAGGTCGAACCCGACGGCGGACTTCTGCAGGTACACGTCGTCGCCGTCGATCCCGTACCGCGCGAGCAGCCAGGCGATCTGGTTGCGCACACCCGCGTGACTCATCGCCACGCCCTTGGGCCTGCCGGTCGAGCCGGAGGTGAACAGGACGTAGGCCAGGTTCGTATCCCGCAGCGGCGCACGGAGTTCGGCATCGGCCACCGGATCCGTCGAGTAGACCGACGTATCGACCGTGTCGACGACGACGATCCGGGGCGCGGGCGCCACCATGGCCGCGATGCCGGTCCCCGTCGACGACTGCCGATCGAAGTAGTCGCGCGCGATGGACAGGACCAGGTGCGGGCGCGCGGTGTCGAGGACCTGGGCGATGCGCTCGGCCGGGTGATCCGGGTCCAGCGGCACGTACGCGCCACCGGCCACGCTCACCGCGTACATGCCGATCACCAGGTCGAGCGAGCGGCGCATGCCGAGCGCGACCATGGTGTCCGGGCCGACGCCCTGGGCGATCAGGTGCCGGGCCAGGCGGTTCACCTTCGCGGCGAACTCGCCGTAGGACAGACTCGTCCCCTCGAAGGCGGAAGCGTCAGTTTCGGCTGGCTGGCCAACGATTTCGGCACCGAGGGCTACCTCGGGGACCCGACGCTTGCCAGCGCCGAGGCAGGC
>NZ_JBSFNS010000260.1:0-1742 GCF_053587275.1 Amycolatopsis sp. NPDC003676 | reverse complement strand
GATCGGGTGATTGCGCGATGTAACCAACCGGTGATCCGGCGCTTCGTTTACCCAGGTGAAGGCGAGGCGTGGCCGCGGCCGGGGGCTGCGGCCACGTAGCGGAATCTGGGCTATGGAAGCGGCGAAACCGAGGTGGGGCGTGGCCACACCCGACGCGTGCCGGTCAGGTGAAGACTTCGTCGAGGGTGTCGGCGGTGAGTACTCGGCGTGCCCACAGACGCAACCGATCCAGATCCGCCGTCCGGACCCGTGCCGACAGCTCGGCGGGCACAGTGCCGAACTTCTCGATCAGCTGCTCGACCAAGATCTCGGCTCTGCCCCGCGCTTCACCACGAGCCTCGCCCTCGGCGCGCAGGCGCTCAGCTGTCGTCATGATCGCCTCCTTGGCGCGCGGACCGAGCTGTTCGATCACCGGATCCAGGTCTTGTTCGGGCGTATCGCCCACGATCAGGATATAGCTGAATGTCGGGCGGAGGTCGACGGTGGGATCGGCTTCCATGGCGCGTAGGTCCTCGACCAGCTCGAGAAATTCGACGGCGGCGAGACCATGCGAGCGAACCTACGCCGCCGGTGATGCCTATACGAATCACTCAAATCGACTATGCGCCAACCAGATACGAGAGACCACCTGGGATCCGGCGCTCCGGATCCCAGGGACGGGTCAGTCAGGCGGCGGCGCCGAGGCCCAGGGCTACCGCGACCGGGAGGAGGTAGAGCAGGGGGAAGGCGACGGTTTTGTACGAGCGGGCGCGGAGGACCGTGATGACCGCGCCGAGGAAGTAGAGGATGAGGGCGATGGCGGCGGTGATGCCGAGGGCGGGGATCCAGAGGCCGAGGAGCAGGCCGAGGGCGCCTGCGGCTTTGGCGAGGCCGAGGGGCGTCCACCAGGTTTGGGGGACGCCGTATTCGATCAGGGGGTCGACGACGAAGGGGGCTCGGCGCAGGAGCGAGAAGGCCGAGAAGCCGACCCAGAGGGCGGCGATGACGGTGACGATGATGTACGCGGTGTGCATGGGGAGCCTCCTTCGGCAGCCGCGTTGTTCGCGGCGTCTACCGAGGTGACGACGTAGCCGGGGTGGGTGTGACATCGCGGGGTCGATCGCCGAATCCTGGGGTGTCATCTGGTGATTCGTCGGTCGGGGCCCGTACTCCGGTCCGAGGCGGTGGCAGTACCGCAGACCGATGCGCGTGGCGGTCGGCGATTTCTACCGTCGGATCATGCGTACCCGAGTTCTTGCTCTCGCGATCTGCACAACCGCCGTGCTGCTGTCGTCCTGCACGACCGGTGCGGCGGAACCGCTGCCCTCAGGGGTCGCCACCCGCGCGGACACCGTGCAGGCGGATCTCGATGGGCTGATCGGCTCCGGCGCTGTCGGCGCGCTCGCGACGCTCACCGACAACGGCACCATCGTCCTGGCCGCGGGCACGACCGACCTCACGACGCCGATGCCCACCGATCCGCCGCAGCATGTCCGGGTCGGCAGTATCACCAAGACCTTCACCGCAGCGGTCGTGCTGCAACTGGTGGCCGAGGGCAAGGTCGAGCTCGATCGACCGGTCGATATGTACCTCCCCGGGCTGCTCACCGGGGACGGCATCGACGGTCGCGTCATCACGGTCCGGCAGATCCTGGGGCATCGGAGCGGGCTGCCCGAGCCGATCGAGGCCCTGGGGGTGGACGAGCACACGGCGGCGGCGCGGCTCGGGCGTACCTTCACTCCAGCGGAGGAGATCGCCCTCGC
>NZ_JBSFNS010000259.1:0-1781 GCF_053587275.1 Amycolatopsis sp. NPDC003676 | reverse complement strand
GCGCGAGAAGCTGCCGCAGGTCGGTGACCTGGCCGAGGCGTTCGGCGAACGGCGCCCGTTCCTGGAGTCCGGCCGGATCCGGCCCCTGTCACCGTCGGTGCTGCTGAGCCTGTTCGCTGGCCCGATCGTGCTGTTCAACATGGCCCACATCGTGAATCGTCAGCCGCTGTCCGCGGCCGACTTCGAGCCGATCGCCAAGGAACTCGCCGAGGCGTTCGTCCGCGCGGTCGGCGCGCCGTAGCCCGCCGAGTGCTTCTCCGGCCGAACCGTTTTCGCACCACCGAAGGAGAGGTCCTATGTTCGCCGCCTACCTCGTCTGCACGCTGCTCACCGCGAGCGCCGCCGCCGTCGGATGCTGGATGAACTATGCCCGCCACCCCATCCCGGTCGCCGCGGCGAAGGTGGTCCAGGTGCCCCAGTCCTGGATTCCCGTCATGGGCACCCTCCTCGGCGCGGGCGCCCTCGGCCTGCTCGCCGGCCTCACCTTTCCGGTCCTCGGCATCGCCGCCTCGACCTGCCTGGTCCTGTACTTCCTCGGCGCCGTCATCGCCCACCTCCGCGTCCGCGACTACGCGCTGGGCCCCGTCTCCGCCTTCCTGACACTGACCGTCGTCACCCTCGCGGCGACCCTGGCCTACCGCCTCGGCTGACCCAGCGCCGCAGCGGGAGCTGAGTTCGGCACGGTCGGGCGGGTATCTTTCAAGCAGGAATCGATGACACGTTCGGTATCGCGCCAACGGGACGGAGGCTCCGTGACACACGCGCTGGTATTGCTGTTCGCCCTGCTCATCGGTGTGGTCGCGGGTCTGCGGGCGATGACCGCGCCCGCGGTGGTGGCCTGGGGCGCCTGGCTGGGCTGGCTACCGGTGGCGGGCACCTGGGCCGACTGGACCGCGCACTGGATCACCGTGACCGTGCTGACCATCCTGCTGGTGCTCGAGTTGATCACCGATCAACTCCCGTCGACCCCACCCCGCACGGTGCCCCCACAATTCCTGGCCCGGATCGCCACCGGCGCGTTCGCCGGCGCCGTCATCGGTGCCGGCTGGAACGACACCTTCGTCGCGCTGATCTGCGGCGTGATCGGCGCGGTCATCGGCACCCTGGCCGGATTCCGCGCACGACGACTCCTGGTCGAGCGAACCGGCGGCCGCGACTTCCCGGTCGCCTTGGCCGAAGACATCCTGGCCGTCGGCGGCGGTTTCGCCATCGTGGCACTGACCATGAACCTCTAGGCCGTCGGCCGACCGGTTGAACTGTGGAAAATTCTGCGCAGGTTGTGCCCTCGGCAGGATTCGAACCTGCGACACCCGCTTTAGGAGAGCGGTGCTCTATCCCCTGAGCTACGAAGGCGGGGTTGGTCGGGGTCGGGTTGGGCCCGGTTCGACCGTGCCGAGTATAGCGTGCGGGGGGTACGGGGAAGCAAAGCTGGGGATGGCTAGTCGAGCTGGCGTTCGGCGTTGTCGGGGATCCAGGGGAAGGGGAGGTCGGGCCAGCGGGCGGTGGGCCAGGTGGTGAGGTCGATGGCTAGGACGGCGTCGATGAAGGACTGGGGTGGGCGGTAGGCGTGGGTGGTGATGTAGTGCCGGATCATGGATGGGGCGGCGTAGGCGGTGCCCGGGGCGCCGGGGATGCGGACCTCGCCGGAGTGCTCCGGGGCCTCGGCTGCCGGGCACAGGTCGCAGGCCCTTACTATCGAGCAGGAGGGTGGTAGTGGGATTGTGGTGCCCGGGCGTGGGTTCCTGTTGAACAACGAGTTGACTGACTTCTCGTTCGTGCCT
>NZ_JBSFNS010000258.1:0-1790 GCF_053587275.1 Amycolatopsis sp. NPDC003676 | reverse complement strand
GTGCCCGATACCGCCGTGATCGATGAGCTGCTGCCGGTGCTGGCCGCCGACAGCCTGCCGCGCCTGATCGTGCTCGGCTCCGACGCCGCCCTGGCCGCCGTGCTCACCCATCTGATGCGCACCGAACGCCTGCACGTCGAGGTCGGGTTCGTCCCGGTCGAGACGACCTACGCCTCGCGGGTCTATCAGACCGCGACCGGCAACGCCGCCGCGAAGATCGCGCTGGAGGGCCGGGCCATCGAGACCCCGCTGATCCGCGACGACACCGGCACCGTGCTCGTCGGCCGGGCCAGCATCACCGGCATCGACGGCGCCAAGCTCGAGGGCGAGGCCTACGTCGACGACACGCTGCTGTTCACCGGCATCGTGACGACCATGCTGATCTCACCGACGATGACGATGCCCGGTGTCCGCGCCAGGGTCCGCAAGGGCTTCCGCAAGCGCACCTGGGTGTCGGGTCGCGCCGCGCAGCTCGGCACGCCGGGCGCGATCGTCACCCGCGACGGGATCACCACCGAACGCAAGGTGCCCCGCTCGACCTTCTACCGCTTCGAACAACCCTGGCTCCTGGTGCGATGACGTCTTCCTTCCCCACCGGCAGGCGGACCGGCCACAGCGCCGTCCGCCCGAGCCCGGTCTTCCTGCTCATCGTGTTGATCACCGTGCTCGGCGGCGCGCTCGCCTGGGACGCCGACATCGAGTCGGTGCGCGCCAAGGTCGGCGTGTTCGTGCTCGTGGTGTTCGGCTGGATCATCAGCCTGTGCCTGCACGAATTCGCGCACGCCTATGTCGCGTGGCGCGCGGGTGATCATGAAGTGGAAGTGCGGGGATATCTCACCCTGAATCCGCTGAAATACAGCCACCCGGTGCTCTCGATCGGATTGCCGCTGATTTTCATCGCGCTCGGCGGTATCGGATTGCCCGGCGGCGCGGTGTATGTGGACACGACCCGATTCCGCTCGGCGGTGCAGCGGCTGGTCAGCGCGGTCGGTCCGGCGTCCAATCTGCTGTGCGCGGTGGTGCTGCTCGTGGTGATCCGCGCGTTCGGGACGATGCAGGAGCACGCCGGGTTCTGGTGTGGGCTCAGTTTCCTGGCGTTCTTGCAGATCACCGCGTTTCTGCTGAACATCCTGCCGGTGCCGGGCCTGGACGGGTTCGGGATCATCGAGCCCTCGCTGAGCTACGAGACCCGGCGGTCGCTCGACCAGATCAAGCCCTACGGAATGCTCGTTCTCTTCGCTGTCATCTTCTTCACACCATTGAGCCGGGTGTTTTTCGACGCTGTTTACGCTTTGTTCGAACTTTCCGGGGTACCTGACGGGTGGGCTGCCTACGGTAGCCACATGACCCGCTTCTGGCGTTGATAGCCTGTCGCCGGTCAACCTCGACTCTGGAACGGAAACGCGTATGGGCACCACCGAATCGCCCGTAGTCCTCTCTGTCGTCATCCCGGTACTCGACGAAGCCTCGGTCATCGCCGCCTGCCTGGAGCGGCTGGTCGGTCAGGACGCCATCGACGAGATCGTCGTCGTCGACAACGGCAGCACCGACCGCACCAGGGAGATCGTCGCCGAGCTAGCCGCCCGACATCCGAAGATCGAGCTGATCGACGAGCCGAATCCCGGCGTCGCGCACGCCCGCAACACCGGCTTCGACAAGGCGCGCGGCGACTACCTCGGCCGCATCGACGCCGACACCATGGTCGCGCCCGACTGGGGCGCCACCGTGCGCGCGCATCATGTACTTCGAGGACGTCGACCTCGGCGACCGGCTCGCGAAGGCGGGCTGGC
>NZ_JBSFNS010000257.1:0-1804 GCF_053587275.1 Amycolatopsis sp. NPDC003676 | reverse complement strand
GGAAACGACTGTCAACGCACGACCCGCGCTGGTTTCGAAGGAGAACAGCACTCCCGACGTCTGCTACGTGTCGTTCGAGGCTGAACAAGGCATGTTCGAGGTAACAGCAGCCTGGCTTAGCACTGAGGGGCCTCGCGTCGGTGATCTCTGCGACATGGCAGGGAAGTACGCGGCAGCTCTAGAGCCACACCTGCCGAAGTAAGCACGGGGAGGGGCACAGCATGACTCAGGATCACGCCGATTACTGGCGGAACATGAAGCAACAGGCAGTCGACGGCCAATTCAAGATCGACGAAGACCTCGGTCAGGCGATTGCCGACCTCGCGAACCAGTACGTGATCGATCTGGAAGCCCAGAAGCTTGTCGCGAGCAAGCTCGACCGTATGACTGGATGGGGCGGTCTTCCGTCTGCGACGGCGATCCAGAAGAAGCTGGAGGCCAAGGCCACTGCCGACGAATCGGCAGTGAAGCGCCTGGAACAGCACATCGCCATCGCCCGCGATCAACGTGATACGTTCCTCGCCGCCATCGGCAAACTACAAGCCGTAGACCAGCAGACCGCGGGAGCACTCGGAGCCACGGGGGCTGGTCTCTGATGTCATTCTGGACCGACGGCACCATCGGTGAGTTCTTCTTCCACGCGGGCACATTCGGCATTTTCAAGGTCGCAGACAACTACGACCGGGCCGACGAGTTCAGCAGGCTCGATCAGGATGGCCGGGAGAAATGGGAGGGCGACCGAACCATCATCAGTAGCGAGTGGGCACAACTGAGCGCCAATTCCGGTCTGACGATGGACAAAGCATCGGTGATCGACCCCGAGGAGTTCAGCACCTGGCCGCACTTGAAGATTTGGGAAGCACTCAACGGCAAGGACGGTGCGCCCGGCGTCGAGGCGACAGAGGTCAATGCAAGCGCAGACGGCTGGCGCAGGCTGACGACGGGGACCGAGACCGCAGTCAACAACTACCGGAACAACTTCGAGCGCGTGCTGTCCGAAAAGTGGTCGGGGCAATCCGGAAACGCGGCGATCGATGCGGTGAAGAGCTACACCACCGACGCAGCCAAGCTGCACACAGCGTTCCAGATGGTCGCCAACGGCATCGACCACATGGAAGGTCTCCTCGGCCAGGCGAAGATCGCGATCCCCAAGCCGGAGAACATATCCGGCTTCGACGAGTTCATCAGCCACATCCCCGGCAATGGTGTAGTCAAGGCCGCGAAGCACCGGGCCACCGAAGCAGAAGAAGACGCCCGGCTCTTCATGATTGGCACGTACCAGCCTGGTTCGATCACTGTCGACAAGCAGACTCCTGTGTTGCCGCTGCCGGTCAACAACATCGAGAATCCGGGAGACGGCGGTCTGCCCGGCACCAGAAACGGCAACGACGGCACCACCAACGGGACCACCGACGACAACGGCACCACACCGGGGACCGATCCCGCTGGGACGCAGGAGAATCCGGGGACGACGTCGCCGCAGACGACCGACACCGGCGACGATCAGACCGACGACGACGGCACCGAGGACGACTCCACCTCGCCGAGCGGTACCGATCCGTCGGCGACCACTCCCGCCACCACCACGCCGGGGACCGGCCAGCCGACGACTCCCGGTGACACCAAGGGCGGTGGGTCGCCGGGTGGCGGCTCGCCGGGGTCCGGTGTGCCCACGGGGGCGGGTGTGCCCGGTGCGGGGCGCAGTGTGTCGGGCACGCCCGGTGGCGCGGGCGCCGGTGTTCGCGCGGGGACGGCGGGTACCGCGGGGGCGCGGGGCATGAGCGGGATGCCCGGCATGATGGGC
>NZ_JBSFNS010000256.1:0-1811 GCF_053587275.1 Amycolatopsis sp. NPDC003676 | reverse complement strand
CTCGGTGGGGGTCTCGGCGGCGGCGCCGCGCACTGAGCTGTCACGGGATCGTCGCGGAACCGGGGGCGTTGCGCGCGTTGCGGCACCGCGCGCGGCGGCGACGCCGACCCGGTCACCCTGGCCGATGCCGTGCGCACCGCCACCCACCGCTTCGACGACGCCGCCGACAGCGCCGCCCGCGTCACCCCCCTCACCACCCGCCTCGACACCCTGCGCGCCGAGGAAACCACCCTGCACGAGCAGTCCCGCGACCTCGACGCCCGCCTCGGCACCGCCACCGCGACCATCACCGCCACCCGCGCCCGCCTCGACGAACTCACCCTCCGCCTGCGCACCGCCGCCGGCGCCGACGACTCGGTCGACGCCCGCACCACCCGCCTCGAATCCCTCATCACCGCCGCCACCACCCTGCGCACCGCCCGCACCGAGGAATCCGCCGCCCGCGACACCGTCCGCCACATCGCCACCCGCGTCGAAAACCTCGCCCAGTCAGCCGGTTTCGTCCCCGAGGGCTATGAACGGATCGCCGCCGCGTCGCACGAGGCGTCGATTGATGGCACCGCCGGTGCGACTACCAGCGGTGCCGCCACGGGCGCGCCTGCCGATGGTGTCCCCGCGACAACGACCCCGGTCGACATCGCGGACGCGGCGTCGAAGTCGTTGGCTCCCAGCGATCCTCAGGCTTCGATGTCCGGTGATGGTGTGGGGGATGCGGTGCCAGTGAGCGGCCCGGGAGCACCGGATGATGTCGCTGGTGACGGCACGGGATCTTCGCCGATCGACGGCGGGGCCGGTGCGGAGGCGATGACCGATGGTGTCGAGGGGCAGGCCTCGGGTAGCGATGGCGCGGACGCTGGCGCTGGGGATGGGGTGCGATCGCGTTCCAAGCGAGCCGCGCGGTCGGTGCGGGTCGAGCCCGAGATGCCCACGCTGTTCGACCTTTTCGACGACGAGTCGGTCGAGGACGAACCGGAACCGGAGCCCGAACCGGCGCCGTGGCGCGACGATATCGCCCTGCTCACGGCGTATGCCCAGCTCGTCACCGTGCTCGCCCGCACCGCGGCCCAGCAGTCGGCGATCGAATCCGAGCTCACCGCTGCCGACCGGGCCCGTGCCCACGCCGACGCGGTCCTCGCCGAACCGCAGATCCAGGCGGTGGCCGAGCAGGTGCCTGCCGATCTGGCCGCGCTGGAACAGCGTTTCGCCGACGCCCAGACCGCGTTCACCGCGGCGGTGGCGACCCAGTCGGCCGCCGCCGAGCGGGTCGCGCAGCTGGAGCAGCTGGGGACCCAGCTGTGGGGTGAGGTCGAGCGGATCGCGCCGAGGCAGCGTGATTTCGACGAGCTGGCCACGCTGGCCGACGTGGTCGCGGGGCGTGGCGAGAACAATCGCCGGATGTCGTTGCGCTCGTACGTGCTCGCCGCGCGCCTCGAGGAGGTCGCGGTCGCCGGTTCGCTGCGGCTGCGCCGGATGTCCGGTGGCCGCTACGAATTCGTGCACTCCGACAAGGCGGGTCCGCGTGGCAGGCGCGGTGGCCTCGGCCTCGATGTCCGCGACGACTACACCGGCGCGGTCCGCTCCGCGAAGACCCTCTCCGGCGGTGAGACCTTCATGGCCTCACTGGCTTTGGCGCTCGGCTTGGCGGATGTGGTCGCGGCCGAAGCAGGCGGCCTGGTCCTGGACACCCTGTTCATCGACGAGGGCTTCGGCAGTCTCGACGCCGACACCCTCGACGCGGTCATGGGCGTCCTGGACGAACTGCGGGCGGGCGGCCGCGTGGTCGGCGTGGTCAGCCACGTCGACGAGATGCG
>NZ_JBSFNS010000255.1:0-1840 GCF_053587275.1 Amycolatopsis sp. NPDC003676 | reverse complement strand
AGGCCAGGTCGGGGACCACCTCCACCGGGACATTGCGCGCGGCCGCGAGCAGGCGGATGTGGGCGTGCTCGGGAGCATCAGCTTCGCGAACCAGCACCCGCCACGGTACCCGGCGCAGCAGCACGCGAGTCGTCTCGCCGACCCCCGGCTTCACGAAATTCACTGTCGCGACACCATATTCGGCCCGCACCCGCTCCACCGAGGCCCAGCCCGACCAGTCGGGGGTGCGGTCGGAGGCCTGGATCGCGGCGACCGCGGCCGGCACCTGATCGCGCACGGCGCCGAAGGCGGCCGTCACCGCGTCGAGCAGCTGGTTCGAGACATCGACGTCGGCGAGTTCGCGATAGAACTTCGCGCCGTGGAACTCGCCGGGGCCGATCAGGGTGTCGTTGAGGACGGTGCGCGAGACCAGCCCGGACACCGTGGAATTCAGGCACGCGGAGGCGATCAGGAAATCGTCGCGGGTGCCGTAGGTGCGCACCGAGTTGCCCGGATCGGCGAGCACGACCAGCTCGTCGTCGAACCGGGCGCCGCCGGCGGCGTGATAGGCGTCGAGCGCCTCGGTGAGCTCCTTGGTGATGGCGCCCTTGCCGGTCCAGCCGTCGACGAACACGATCGAGGCCGGATCATGGTGCCGGGCCAGGTAATCCAGCGCCACCGCATCGATGCCGCGATCACGCACGATCGACACCGCGTAGTGCGGCACGGTCAGACTCGGCCTGCCGACACCACTGGCCAGCCACCGCCGCATGAGCACACCGACCGGCGTACCCGCCCTGGCCAGCGACACCAGCACGATGTCCTCGCCGCGCTCGGCGACGACCAACTCGGCCACCGTCGCCACCGCGAGCGCCAGCCGTTCCGCGCTCTCGGCCAGCACCCGCTCGAACAGCTCCCGGTACTCGGCGTCGGGCTGGTATTCGACGGGCAGCGATTCCGCGTAGTGGGCGACACCCGCCTGGATCCGCCGTTCGCGCTCGGCGACATCGGCTTCCAGGTCGGCGCCGGACAGATCCTTGATCAGCCACGACACCTCGTCGGCGGCGTAGGAACCGAAGTCGGGGCCGTGCAACGGTCGCGGGAGGGCATGCTGCGCTGATCTGCCGTCCGCCGACGCGGGCTCCGCGGACGCCCTGACGGTGTGCAGCGCTCGCGGGTCGGCACCGGGCAGCACCGCGATCAGCACATCGGCACCCGACGCGGTGAGCACGTCGACCAAACCGTCGGGGGCGACGAGCTGATCGGTGTCGGCGGGCGGATCGATGACGACCAGCAGCACCGGCGTCGCGTCGCTGTCTCGCCACTGCGCGTTGTACAGGTAGCGCTGAGCGGTCGCGTCCGGCTCGGGCGCGTGGAACCGGAAGCCACGTCGCAGTGGGTAGCCGGGCTCGTCGAGCACGTAGGCCGGTGAGCGCGTGGTGGTCTGGAAGCGAGTGGGCGTCCCCGCGTCCGCCAGCTCGGCGGCCAGCCGCAGCGGCAGGTACATCAGTTCCTCGTGGCCGAGCACGATCACCGGACGACCGGCGAACTCGGCGTCGAGGCGCGCCCGCACCTGCTCGGTGGCCGCCGTCAGCGCGACGTCGAACGCGGCGACATCGGAGTTCAGGATGCCGTGCCGTCCACCTTCGGGAACATCGGCGGGCCAGGACAATTCGATCCGGCCCGACGAACCACGCTGGGCCGCTGTCGGATTGAGCTGCGGCTCCGGCAGCGCGGTGACCGTCTCGATCAGGCCGTCGGGCAGCTCGGTGCGGCCCGCCGCCAGGCACACGGTGTCGATGCGGGCGCCGAGTTCGGCGGCGAACGCCTCGAACTTGGCGCGGTCGTCGGCGGTGCGCAT
>NZ_JBSFNS010000254.1:0-1843 GCF_053587275.1 Amycolatopsis sp. NPDC003676 | reverse complement strand
GCACCACGACAGCGGGCGCGCGGGCGGCGGGCGCGGGCAGCGGTGCCGCGGGCCGGGCCGGCATGCCGGGCATGGGCGCCCCTGGCGCCAGGGGCGGTGGCAAGGACGACGAATCCACCAGGGGCATTCCCGACTACCTGGTCACCCAGGAACACGGTGACGAACTCACCGGTCTGGACAACCTGCCCAAGCTGGTGCCGCCCGTCATCGGCGCCGACTGAATCGCGAAACCTGATGGAACAGAGTAGATCTCCCGTGCGTACCTGGCATCTCACCGCTCTAGACTTCCGCACCCTGTGGGAAGCGGCGGGCCGCGACGTCCTGCCGTACCCCCTGCACCACCGCCACGTCGGTGTCGAATCCCGGGCGGAGATCCTCCGGCTGCGCAGCAAGGCCGCCGAGAACATGATGGCCGAGTTCGACAGCGACCTCGACGCCGCCATGGCCGCGTTGCTGGCGCCGCACGCGCGCGTCGAAGTGGCGGGCGCGTGCGGCACCACACGAACGATCCGCGCGCACGGCGGAACCCGGGACACCTACGCCGCCTTGGCCGTTCAGGCCCCCGGTGAGGAATCCGACCCGGGCGACATCGCGCTGCACCTGATGGCCCCCGACGACCTGGCCGCCGCCGTGCTGTCCACCCTCCCCAAGGTCGGCCCCGGCACCGGCCGTGAAATCAAAGTCACCGCAGCCGAACTCGCGGCCCCCCGCCCGCATGTCCGCGACCGCTGGAACCCCACCCCGCGCGAACAACTCGAAACCTTCCTCGCCAAACCCACCGACACCCTCACCCACATCGGCGTCTACGCGCACGCCAGCGTCGACAACCGCCACACCGAGGGCCGCGACGACTTCCAGCTCCACGACCTCACCAACGACGGCCGCTACGTCTTCTACGGCGAATCCACCTTCATCGCCAAACCCACCACCCCCACCCGCCTCCACACCACCCTCGCCTCGATCCTCACCACCACCGCCACCAAGGCCCGCACCGGCACCTACCGCCCCCACTGACCACCGCGCCGCTCAACTGGCGAGTGCCGTGAGTTCCCCGGCCTCGCCACCCAGTAGTCGACGAGCACGCACCAGATGGTCTGCTGCTGCGATAATTCGGTCGTATCGAGTCGTCGTGTCCGGGATCCCGTAGTGCTCGGCGAACCAGCGCGCGACTTCTGTCCAGGAGTACAGGGCGTAGCCATCGCCGCTCATCGCGGCCGGGAACCCGCCGGGCCCCCGCTCGCCGTTGGCAAGCCTGCGAACGGCTTCATAGGTCCGGTTGGTCCTGCCCGCGATCGTCTTGAGCGTCACGAGGTTCTCGGTCCGGACACCCACCACGGCGAACCCCGCCGCTTCCGTCTGCCCGACCGCGCTGATGATGGCCGATGCCAGCGAATCGGCATCGCGATGTACGTGCAGTACCGGGGTGGTTCGTGGCCCGAACTCCGGCGTCGTGTCGTCGAGCCCGGCGTCGTACAGCGCGTCGAGTTCGTCGTCGGTCGGTGTGTGATCGAGTACCAGCGTGAACTCGTGGTGACTCATATCGATTCCTTCGTGTCGGTGTGTTGCCGCGCGAACCGTCGGATGGCATCAGCGTTGTCCTCGGGTACGCGTGGGGTCGACCAAATGGCAATCGTGTCACCGGTCGCCCGATGACGGACAACACCCCAACGATGCCCTCGGTGCACTTCCTCGACTTCGAAAAGGTCGATATCGAGCTCGGCAAGCGCCGTATTGATCGCCTTCTTCGGCCGCCGCGCACAGCCAAATGCTTACCGGCGCACCGTTCCTCACCGGCAGCTCGCCCGACGCGCACGAACTCGACACCTGCGCGACCTGGCCCGTA
>NZ_JBSFNS010000253.1:0-1857 GCF_053587275.1 Amycolatopsis sp. NPDC003676 | reverse complement strand
CGCGGCCAGCACCTTGACGCCCGGGGCCGCCACGCCGACGTACGGCCCGATCTGGTGAGGCGACTCCTCCCTACCGGCCTCGACGGTCGGTAGGGTCGGGAGCTGTTGCTCCAGGGAGGATTCGCTCATGCGCTACCAGCAAGTTGGTGACGAGGTGTTCACCATTCGGGGCACCGAGGTGAATATGGTGCTGCTGCGGGACGGGCGGGACCTCACGCTGATCGATGCCGGCTGGCTGGGGGATGCCGGGGTGATCGAGCGGGTGGTGCGGGAGCTCGGGCATCGGCCGGAGGACATCGTCGCGGTGCTGCTCACGCACGCTCATCTCGATCATGTCGGGGCGCTGAATCATCTGCACCGGCGGTACGGGATTCCCGCGTACACCAGTGCCGTCGAGGTGCGGCACGCGCGGGGAGAGTGTCATGAGTCGGCCACTCCGCTGGATGTGATCAAGCGGCTCAACGATCGCGCGACGATCGGGTGGGCCGCGCGGATCACCGCCGCGGGTGGCTTGCGCAAGAACACCGTCGCGCACATCCAGCCCTTCCTCGCCGAGGGGGCGCTGGACTTTCCGGGCAACCCGGTCCCGATCGCCTGTCCCGGGCACACCTCGGGCCACTCGGCCTTCCACCTCCCCGCGGCGGGTGCCATCGCGACCGGCGACACCCTCGTCACCGCGCATCCGACCTCGAAAACGGTCGGTCCGCAGCTACTTCCGAGCTTCTTCAACCACTCCACCCCCGCCACGCTGGCCGCGCTCACCACCCTCGAATCCGTCCCGGCCGAGCTGGTCCTGCCCGGTCACGGCCTCCCCTTCCGCGGCGGCATCGCCGAGGCGGTCGCCCGAGCCCGCACGACGCCCATTCAGCCTTGAAATGCCAACAGCGAGTAGCCATCTCATTGGTGGCGTCGGCAGCCGCAAACGCGGATAGCCACTGAAGTAGTCGCGTTCCGGATAGTGAAAGTACAGTAATAGCTCATGAATTGGCCTGCTCATCATGTCGAGCAGCGTCCCTGGACGGCGCGCGACGGATCGCGAGCCGGCCCCGCGCCCGAGTCGGTGGCGGTGTCCATCCCGCCGCGCATCGCCGATCTCGACTTCGATTCCCGGCGAACGACATCGGCCAGTGAGGCCGCGCTGATCGCGGTGACCCATCTCGAGGCGGGCCAGGGCCAGTATTCGGCGTCGCTGCGCGAATTCCTGCTGCGCGCCGAGGCGGTCGCGTCGTCGCGGATCGAGCACGTCGACGCGGGCTGGCGAGCGTTCGGCAAAGCCTTCGGTGGCGCGGCGACCCGGCCAGAGGCGGAGGCACAGGTGAGTGCGGTGCGCAGCCTGGCCGGCCTGGTCGACGCGGGGGCCACCGGCCGGATCACCGAGGCGAATCTGCTCAGCGCCCACCGCGTGCTGATCGCCCCGGAGTGGGAGAAGGCGGGCCGCTTCCGCACGGCGCAGACCTGGATCGGCGGCAGCGACTACACCCCGCTGCACGCGCTGTATGTCCCCCCGCCGCCGGAACTGGTGCCCGAATTGGTGGCCGACCTGCTCGCCTTCGTCGCGCGCGGTGACCTGCCGATCCTCGTGCAGGCCGCGATCGCGC
This sequence comes from Amycolatopsis sp. NPDC003676, assembly GCF_053587275.1. NCBI lineage: Bacteria > Bacillati > Actinomycetota > Actinomycetes > Pseudonocardiales > Pseudonocardiaceae > Amycolatopsis > Amycolatopsis sp. NPDC003676. The sequence continues at coordinate 259 of NZ_JBSFNS010000253.1, read as the reverse complement.
ACGCGCAGTTCGTCTCGATCCACCCGTTCGTCAGCGGCAACGGCCGGATCGGCCGCGCGCTGGTGAGCGCGATTCTGCGCAGGCGCGGGCTGACCGATCGGGTGACGGTGCCCTTCTCCTCGGTCATGCTCGCCGACTCCTCGCGCTACTTCGCGCAGCTGGATGCCTACCGGGGCGGCGCCGCCGACGAGTTCGTCGCCTCCGGGTCCCAGTTCGCGGCGTAGCCCAGCACGAGCACGCCCTCGCCGGCCTTGATCGT
>NZ_JBSFNS010000252.1:0-1874 GCF_053587275.1 Amycolatopsis sp. NPDC003676 | reverse complement strand
CAGCGCGGTGGTGACGGGGGCCCGAATCTTCATGGGCGATTCCGGCTCGATGATGATCGGATTGATGCTGGCCGCGGTTTCCACCGGCGCCTCCGGCCGAATTCCGCTGCAGGGCTACGGCCCGCGCGACATTGTGGGTTTGCTCTCGCCGCTGCTGTTGGTGGGTGCGGTGATGTTCATTCCGGTGCTCGATCTGTTGCTGGCGATCGTGCGCCGCGTGCGCGCCGGGGTGAGTTTCTCCACACCGGACAAAATGCATCTTCATCACCGATTGCTACAGATCGGACATTCTCAGCGACGCGTTGTGCTGTTGATCTATTTGTGGGTCGGCGTGCTCGCCTTCGGCGCGGTCGGTACCTCGCTGATGGATCGGCGGCTGGTGGTGCTGCTGGTGGCGGGTGGATTGGTGTTCGCCCTGGTAGTGACCGCGATCCCATCGATGCGCCGGGTGGAGTCGGCCAACCACTGAGAAGTGGCCGAAGGTAAAGTACCGGCCGTGAGCTTTACTCCGAACCCCGTGCCAGGCCCCGACGCCCCCCTGCGCACCGCGCTGCGCTACGGCCTGATCGGGCTCGGTGTCCTCGTGGTCGTCTCGGTGGCGATCGGCACCGCGGTGGCCGGGATGCCGGGCCTGTGGGGCGCGCTGCTCGGCGCGGCCATCGGTGGCGGATTCATCCTCACCACCGTGGTGGCCGTGCTGCTCGGCGCCAAGCTGCCGCCGAGCACGGCGGGCCTGGTCATGCTGGTCAGCTGGGTCGGCAAGCTGCTGATCGCGCTGGTGATCGTCGGTGTGCTCAACCAGTTCGACTTCTACAGCAGGCCCACGCTGTTCTTCACCGTGGTCGGCGCCCTGCTGATCGTGCTCGGCGCCGAGACGTACGGCGTTGTGAGCGTGAAGGTTCCGTATGTCACGACACGCGCGGGAGACGACGAAACGGCTTCCGAGCAGGAATAATCCCACCCAGCTACACACTGTCGTAGATAGCTTGGTAAAGTGTTGGTAAGCAAGCACCCAAGCTGGAGGCGCTGCCCAGGATGACTCGGGGCAATGCCTCGGGTTACCAGGGGGGATCGCCAAGATCCTGCCCGGTGCCGCTATGCTTACTGCCGATCCGGGTGGAATGTGCCCGGTTGAAGCATGTCGACGATGTCGCCGACGCCCGAACAGAAGCCGATACGCGTTACACCGTACGAGCAACTGTCGAATTTCGAGCCGACCAGAGTCGACCCCATTGATCGTCAATGTCCGATCGAACCGCGGGAATGACCGTCGTACCCGCGGCCCGAACACGGGAGAGAACGCTGAGCGTCATCACTTTGGCGGCGGGCGAGTTCCACGCGCCATCGCTGTCCGACTTCTTCCCTCCAGCAGTGCTGTTCGAGGGTACGCCGTTCGAACTCGACCGCCTGATGCTGATCCGGCTGCTGATGACCGCCGTTGTGGTGCTCGTCTTCGTGCTGGCTTTCCGCTCGCCGAAGATCGTGCCCCGCGGCCTGCAGAACGTGATGGAAACCGCCGTGGTTTTCGTCAAGGAGCAGATCGCCGACGAGGTACTCGGCAAGGAAACCGGTAAGCGGTTCCTCCCGCTGATCGCGACGATCTTCTTCACGGTTCTGTTCCTGAACTTCTCCAGCATTGTTCCGTTCCTGAACATCTCGTCGAATGCACGAGTCGGCATGCCGCTGGTGCTGGCGGCGATCGCCTACATCGCGTTCAACTACGTGGGTATCCGCAAGTACGGCTTCTTCAAGTACATGCGGTCGAGCATCGTCGTTCCCGATGTGCCGCCCGCGCTGCACGTGCTGCTGATCCCGATCGAGTTCGTCTCGACCTTCATCCTGCGGCCGTTCACGCTGACCGTCCGACTCATGGC
>NZ_JBSFNS010000251.1:0-1890 GCF_053587275.1 Amycolatopsis sp. NPDC003676 | reverse complement strand
CTCGTGAACGGGCGGGTGGACTCTCGGTCGACTGCACTGCTTTTACCCCTCTCGACGCCAGGTCATCAACACCCCGACGACTTGTTTGCTTGACGCACCTTACTACGGAGTAGCGCAGAACACACCACCGACATGTGAGCGCCGTCATAGACAGAGGTCACCGTCACGAACAGCTATGAGTCCTGCCATGTCGGACCATACAGCCCACAATTGTGGCGGTATCGACGATTGCGTCGGATGTCGTTTTCCGCGCGGATTCCCAGCACTGGCGGCTGCGCCGAATAAATATTGCGGAAAACTGTCATTCATAACGAACCCCCCGACCGAATACTCCGGCAGATCACAGACCGATGGCATAACTGGACAATTGATCATTCCATTGATAGATATCAGCTATCACTAAGAAGTGCGCCGTGGGCGGGGCGCGCCCGGGACGGAATACAGGCACGATAGGCAGAGCGAATTGATATCGTGCGGGCTTCCGACGTCTGGAGGGACATGTTCACCACACTCGCCAAGGTGGCCAACGCCGCCTTCGCCGTCGCCCTCGGTGCAGCACTGCTCGGCACCGGCGCGGGCGCTTCGCAGGCTCAACCCGGCCCGCCGGTGATCGGCGGCGGCTCCGGAATCGTCATCGACAGCATGTTCGAGTGCACCGTCACCACGGTCGGCTACGACGGTGCGGGCAGACTCGTCGGACTGACCGCGGGCCACTGCGGCGACGCGGGCGCGAGCGTCACCGCCGAGGTGGACCGTGGCTACGGCGAGATCGGCCGGTTCGCCTACAGCAACTCCGAACTCGACTACGCGATCATCGAGTTCACGCCGGGGCGGATCATCCCGGTGAACCGGATCGGCAACGTCACCATCACCGGCATCGGCGGGCCAGCCCAGTTCCCGACGATCGTCTGCAAGGAAGGCCGGACCACCGGCAACACCTGCGGCATCACCTGGGGTGACGTCTTCCAGACCAATACCGAGACCTGGGCCCAGATGTGTGTGATCGAAGGCGATTCCGGTGCGCCGGTGGTCGTCGGCTCGACCCTGGTGGGCATGGTGAACGCCTACCTGGCCGTGGCCTGCTTCGGCCCCGAGGTCGGCACGAACATGAGCGCGATCATGAACGACGTCAACGGCCGCGGCGGCGTCGGCGCGGGATTCCATCCCATCTAGCCCGCCCGTTCGGATCGCCGGAAGCACTGCGGGTCGCGTGGATTCACCTCCACGCGGCCCGCTTCATTTCTGTCCGAGGGGCGCCAGCGCCGGACCGTCGGCGCCCGCGCAGTGCGGCAGGCAATCGACCCGGTCGGGTTCCGGCGCGCGCCGCGGGACCCGCAGCAGCACCCCGGCCACGACCGCTCCGACCAGCAGCAGCGCAGCGCACCAGCGCATCGCGGTGTCGAAGCCGGCGGCGAAGGCGACCGGATCGTCGAAGGCGCCAGCCAGGCCCGCCAAGCCGGGCAACGCGGCGACGGCCAGCAGCTGCGCCGTCCTGGCGACGGCGTTGTTGACCCCGGAGGCGATGCCAGCGTCGGCGGTGGGCACCGCGGCCAGCACCGCGCCGGTCAGCGGCGCGACCATGATCGAGAGCCCGAGCCCGAAGATCAGCACGCCGGGCAGGACATCGGTGAGATAGTTCGCGTCGGCCCCGACCCGTTGCAGCGCGAAGACACCGCCCGCGGCCAGCAGCGGACCCACGGTCATCGGGATCCGCGGCCCGTGCCGTTGCGCCCAGCGCCCGGCCGGGGCCGACAGCACCAGCATCAGCACCGTCACCGGCAGACTCGCCGCGCCCGAGGCCATCGGCGAATACCCGGAGACCAGTTGCAGCTGCAGGACCAGCAGGAAGAAGACGCCGCCCAGCGCGGCGTAGACGAAGAACGTCACCAG
>NZ_JBSFNS010000250.1:0-1938 GCF_053587275.1 Amycolatopsis sp. NPDC003676 | reverse complement strand
GGGCAGCCTGGTCTCCGGCCGGGTGTCGTATGTGTTCGGGCTCGAGGGTCCGTCGGTCACGGTGGACACGGCGTGCTCGTCGTCGCTGGTGGCGCTGCATCTGGCCGCGCAATCGCTGCGCTCGGGGGAGTGCGAACTCGCCCTGGCCGGTGGTGTGGCCGTGATGGCGACGCCGGACATGTTCCTCGAATTCGGTCGTCAGCGCGGGCTCTCGCCCGACGGACGGTGTAAATCGTTCTCCGACAGTGCCGATGGCGTCGGCTGGTCCGAGGGCGCGGGTGTGCTGGTGCTGGAACGGCTCTCCGATGCCCGCCGCAACGGTCATCAGGTGCTGGCGGTGCTGGCGGGGTCGGCGGTGAATCAGGACGGTGCGTCCAACGGGTTCACCGCGCCCAATGGTCCGTCGCAGCGCCGGGTGATCCGCCAGGCCCTCGCCAATGCCGGGGTCGCTCCGGCGGAGGTGGATGTCGTCGAAGCGCACGGCACCGGAACGACTTTGGGTGATCCGATCGAAGCGCAGGCCCTGCTGGCGACCTACGGCCAGGATCGTGCCGAGGACCGTCCGCTCTGGTTGGGCTCGTTGAAGTCGAACATCGGTCACGCGCAGGCGGCGGCCGGTGTGGGTGGCGTGATCAAGATGATCATGGCCATGCAGCACGGCGTGCTGCCCCGGACACTGCACGTGGATGAGCCCAGTACCAAGGTGGATTGGACGCAGGGGAACGTGCGCCTGCTGACCGAGGCCGTCGCGTGGCCGGAGGCCGATCGGCCGCGTCGCGCCGGGGTGTCCTCGTTCGGGATCAGTGGTACGAACGCGCACGTCATCGTGGAACAGGCGCCCCCGGTAGCGGATTCGGCGCCTGCGGTGAAGACCGCGCCGGTCGGCGGCGTCGTGCCGTGGGTGGTGTCGGCGCGCAGTGGTGCGGCGCTCACCGGTCAGGCCGCCCGGCTGGCCGACCATGTGGCCGACTACGGCCAGGACCCGCTCGATGTCGCCTTCTCCCTGGTCGCCACCCGGGGGGTGTTCGACCATCGCGCGGTGGTCCTCGCCGAGGACCGCGACGGGCTCCTCGCTGGCACGCGGGCGGTGGCCGACGGCGCTCCCGGTGTGGTGAGCGGCCGGGTGGTCGCGGGATCGACCGGTCTCGTGTTCTCCGGTCAGGGCGCGCAATGGGCGGACATGGCCGCCGGGCTCCGGGGGTACCCGGTATTCGCCGACTCGTTCGACGACATCATCACGCGGCTGGAACCGCCGCTCGGACAGCCTGTTCCGCTCACGGCGGCCTTGGCCGACGAAGCGCTGATCGACCGGACGGTCTACGCGCAGGCCGGGCTGTTCGCCTACGAGGTGGCCCTGTTCCGGCTGCTCGAATCGTGGGGCGTGACGGCCGACGTGGTGGCCGGCCATTCGATCGGAGAGGTCGCGGCCGCGCATGTCGCGGGTGTGCTGTCGCTCGATGACGCGTGTGTGCTGGTGGCGGCGCGGGGCCGGTTGATGCAGGCGCTGCCTGCGGGTGGGGCGATGATCGCGGTGGGTGCGCCGGAAGCGGACGTGCTGCCGTTGCTGGGCGAGGGGGTGTCGATCGCGGCGGTGAACGGTCCGTCGTCGGTGGTGCTCTCCGGTGTCGAGGGGGCGGTCCAGGCCGCGGCCGAGGTGTGTGCCGAGAACGGTTGGCGCACACACCGACTGCGGGTCTCGCACGCGTTCCATTCCGTGCTGATGGACCCGATGCTGGCCGAATTCGGCTCGGTGGTCGAAGGTTTGGCCTTCGAGCGTCCGACCCTCGCGCTGGTGTCGACGGTGACCGGTGCCCGGGTCGTCGACGAGATGTCCGATCCGGCGTACTGGGTGCGACAGGTCGCGGCGACCGTACGGTTCGCCGCTGCCGTCACCACGATGTCGGAGCTGGGTGTGGCCCGGTTCGCTGAGGTCGGCCC
>NZ_JBSFNS010000249.1:0-1960 GCF_053587275.1 Amycolatopsis sp. NPDC003676 | reverse complement strand
GCGCCGGCGGCGATGGCGTCCCCGTAGCCGCGGTAAACCGCGCCGGGGAAGACGGAATCGTTGATCATGTCGACGAACCGCCCGGCGTCCAGTCCGGCGTGCTCCAGCAGGGTGATCGACTCGGACAGCGCCTGCAACGCGTGAATGATCAGATAGTTCACCGAGATCTTCGCCGTCGGCGCGGCGTCCACCGCGTCGCCGAACTCCCAGACCCGCCGTCCGATCGCGGCGAGCATCGGCGCTGTTTCGGCACGGACGTCCGCGTCACCGGACACCAGCACGGTCAGCTTTCCAGCCACCACGGCTTCCGGGCGGCCCACCACCGGTGCGCTGAGATACCGCCCGCCCCGCGCGGCGAACTCGCGGGCCGCTTCCGGGCTGACAGTCGCGTGGTTGACGTGGACGAAGCCCTCCGGGGCGGAGCGGATCCGCTCGGCGGTGAACACTTGCCGCACCGCGGCTTCGTCGCTCAGCATGGAGAAAACGGTCCCGGTGGCGATCGCGTCCTCGGGAGTTTCGCCCACGTTCGCGCCTCGCGCGGCCAGCTCGTCCGCTTTGCCCGCGCTGCGGCTCCACACGGTGACGTCGTATCCCGCGTCAAGCAGGCGACCGGCGATAGCGGCGCCCATCCTCCCGAGGCCGATAAAACCTACCCGGCGCGACGGTTCAGTCATGATCATTCCTCCGGTCATCGACAGCTCAGAGCTTCGGTCAGTTCTTCGTCGATCTTGCGCAGCAGTGCGCGGTTCGGCCGCAGCGTGCCTTCGATGTCGCGCAGCTGCCCGTTGTCGTCCACGTCCGCGTCGGTGATGACGGCTTCGACGTGTGTGCCGAGCACTCGCATGTGCAGCCCGTGCAGGACGGTGGCGAACTGCTCGGCGGCCTTCCCTCCGCCGCGGGTGCCGTACGAGAGCAGGCTGGCGGGCCGATCGCGCCACTCCCGGTAGAGATAGTCCAGCGCGTTCTTGAGCACTCCCGGATAGCCCCAATTGTATTGCGGGAACACGAAAAAGAACCCGTGATAGCTCTGCACCAGCTCGCTCCAGGCCCGCGTGTGCTCGTGTGCGTACTGCTGCGCCGAGGCCTTGACGGGCTCGTCCAGGAACGGCAACGCGATCTCCGCGAGGTCGACCAGCCCGTAGCCGAGTCCGCTGCCCTCCTGCAGCCGGGCTCGCGTCCAGGCCGCGACATCCCCGCAAATCCGGGAAGGGCGAGTGCTGCCCACGACGACGGCAACGCGTTTCTTGTCTGCCATGGGCGCGTTTCTCCCCTTGGTTCGCCTAACGGACTGTTGGTGACACGAACTAAAATAGTTGGTGTCACCAACTAAGTCAAGCTAACCTGGTCCCCGTGACCGCCTCCCCGCCCGCAGACGTCCCGCCGCCGGAGCTGAACCTCACCGACGCTCTCGTCCAGCTGTCGTTCATCGTGCAAGCCGTACTGGGCCGCCTTGCCGGGGAGCAAGGGCTGTCCGTCACCCAGTTGCGCATGCTCGCCGTACTGGACGACCGCGAGATCGGCATGCGGCAACTGGCCGGAATCCTCGAGCTGGAGAAGTCCAGCGTCACCGGGCTGGTGGACCGGGCCGAACGCCGCGGCTTGGTCCAGCGCATCGCGGTCCCCGGCAACCGCCGAGCCGTCCACGTCACGGTCACCTCGGCGGGGCGAGCTGTGGTGCACCAAGTGCGCGACGCGATCGACACCGAACTGGGCCAACTGGCGGCAACCCTGAGCGACAGCCGCCAAGACACCTTCCGCCGCACCGTCGAGTCGCTGATCCACCACTACGCGACCGAACACGCCATCCCCCTCTAACTCACACCCGACCCACTTCTCCGCGCCCCCCTTCCCGACCCAACCGCGGGATCGCGTCGGCGTGGCCCGACCAGTCCGTAGGCGATGGTCTCGCCGACCCGCTGGTCCGCGCCGAACAGGCCGAGGTAGTACTCGAACAGCACGG
>NZ_JBSFNS010000248.1:0-1967 GCF_053587275.1 Amycolatopsis sp. NPDC003676 | reverse complement strand
AGTTCCTTGGTCTGCACGATGGTGTCGCCGACCAGGGTGTGCACCTCGCGCAATTCCTCCTGTGCCCGTTCGAGATCCCGGTGCACCACGGTCGCCACCGGTTTGACGATGCCGAACGGCTTGGCGCAACTGCCGAACGGCGATTTCGTCGTCAAGGCCCGGGCTGGGACGCGCACGCACTGTATGTCACGAGCTTCCTCGGCACCGTCACGCAGCTGACCCCACCCAGCGCATGAGGGTGCTCAGGCGCTGGCGGACTAGAACCCGTCAGGCGCAGTTGGTCCTCGGTCGGCCCGGCTTGCGGTCCCATTCCTGTGCGAACTTGCGGATCGGTACCGCATCCCATACCGGACCGGTACGCAATTCGAACAGCGGCTGCGGGAACGCCGGGGTCGAGCGAAGCTGGTGCACCCGCTGACGGCTCACTCCGAGGAGCTCACCCACCTCCGGGGCGGATACCAGCTCCGGCAGTGTCGGAGCTTCGGCGCGCCGAGCCTGCTCGTCCTCGGTGATGACCTCGATCGCGGTCGGCGGCAGCGGGACGGCGACACTGATCACCGTGTGTGCCATCTCGGCGGCGCTGATCGGGTCCGCCGTATCGACGTACACCGACACCTCGATACCGCGCTCGTTCTGGGACACCGTGCCATCGTGCTCGGTGAGCATCTCTTCCCACGCGATCAGCTGAGCCTCGTCGGCCCCGCGATCGAAGGCGAATGTTGCGACCCACGTCTGAATCACTGGTCCTCCTTCCGGCGCTGTGCGCGTTGTTCCTTTTTGCTCGGCGGTGGAATCTGTAGTCCTGCCCCGCGGAGTGCGACTTTCAGGTCGGCTATCCTGCGGCGGGAGTTGCTGGGCGTGGCCGGGTAGCGCACGACATAGTCGCCGTTCGGTGCGTAGAACCGGGTGTAGCCCTTGGTGTCATCGACGACTGTCCATCCCTGACTCCTGGCCCAGTCGGCGATGTCCTTGATATCTGAGTTCATGGTCGCCTTTCCCTTGCGATGTGTCAAGTGTTTGCCGGGGTTCGACCATGCGGAGCACCCAAGGGTGCCGGTGTCGAAACCCCCCTTCCCCGGACTCCCGGTCACCATGTCCCGATAGACCATCTCGGCCAACACTTCTGGCCCCGCGTCGAGGAGACGCGCGGCGAGGTTGGACCGTGACGTAGGTGTGCACCCCGGCCGACACGGTGCGTACGTGCGAGGCGTACGACGGTGGTACTCGCAGACGGCTGGGTTTCGGAGTGGGAGCTTCCCCTGGTCGGGCTCGTCGGTGACGACCGTGGAACAGTCCACCGGGGCCTGGGAGGCGGGCAGCAGGTCGTCCGGGCACGGGAGCGTTGACGGCTCCTGGCGTCAGGGCGGCTCCTCGGCGTGGAGAGGTGCCGAGGCGTTGCAGGTAGGGTGTCCCCTACGGTGCGAACAGGTAGTGACTGCTTCGTACCCAGGCCCTCGGATAGCGTTGGCGCGCTACCGGGGGCCGTTCTGTGAACGCGACGCTACACCTCGGGTAACCGACGGGCAAACAGCTTCGGCGCGTTGCGGATTCGGCTTCCGGCGGCCGCGTCTACACGCTCATCGTCGGCCCTACCGGACTGCCGCCGTCCTTCGCCCGCTCGGTCAGGGTTGGCCCCGTGTCTCGGTGTCCGGTAGCGTCTTCCGGCGTGAGTACTCCTGGGGGGAGCGACGGTCAGTCGTTGTCGGTAGTCCCCGAAGAGGTCAGTGACGTCGGCAGGTACGTTTACGGTCTCGCCGAAACGCTACGCGCGGCCTTGGATTCGGCAAGTGGGGATGTCGAAGCGTTACTCAGTGGCGGTTGGCTCGGTGATCTGGCCGACGAGTTCGGTACCGGTTGGACCGAAACCAGCAGCCGCGGAGCGGTGCTGCGGGAAACGCCGGGCAGGTACGAGGTCGTGGAGCAGGAGGTCGAGGACCCGCGACAGGGCGAGCTGCGGGTGCAGATGG
>NZ_JBSFNS010000247.1:0-2015 GCF_053587275.1 Amycolatopsis sp. NPDC003676 | reverse complement strand
GCTGGCTCGCTCGCGAAAGAGTCCGCGCGCCGAAGCCGACGTCGCACCGGTCGAGCGTGGGCCGCCTGGCACCTCCCCGGAACCGGCGACCGTTCCGAACAGGTCGAGACCAGCGCCAGCGTCGCCGCCAGGGTCAGGCGGGCCCGCGGCCTGGCCCTGGAGCGCTGGAGCGCCGACGGCTGGACGACCAATGCCGAGGTACCCGGACATGTACTGCGGCAACGGTTCCGATTGCCGCGCGAATCGATCGCACCGATCGAGACGGCCTTACGGCTGGGCCGGATGTCGGCCCGGGGCGCCGACCGGGCGATCCGAGTCGCGTGGACGGTGTGTGACCTGCGCGGCGGGGAGATACCGAGCGTGCAGGATGTGCTGTCGGCGTTGAACTTCCGGCAGCGGGGTGCGCAATGACGGGCGGGCGCGCGGTGAGTGGATCGTCCGTGGCGCCGTCGGCACGGAAGCCTTCGGTGGTTTCGGACGTCGGTGACTGTGGAGCGGGGCCGGCGCAGCCGCGGCCTCGGCGGCGTGAACTCGACAACGTTCAGGCAATGTCGGGCGGGGAGGAAGCCGAGCGGCCAGAACTGGTGTTGGGCGGTGGTGTCGGTCGGACGGAGTCGGCGAAGCCGCTGCAGAGGCTGGACGGTGGTGTCGGCGGGGTGGAGTCGGCGAAGTCACAGCAGAGGCTGGACGGTGAGGTAGGCGGGGCGCGATCAGCACGGCCGCAACTGGCGCTCGACGATGGTGTCGGTGTCGGTGTCGGTGTCGGTGTCGGTGCCGGTGGCGGTGGCGCGCGGCCGCAGCCGAAACAGATGCTCGATGGTGAAGTTGGTGGGGCGGGGTCGGCTCGGCCAAGGGTGGTGCTGGATGGTGGTGTCGGCGGCGTGGTGTCGGAGCAGCCGGAACGGATGCTCGATGGTGAGGACGGTAGGGCGGGGTCTGCTCGGCCGCTGCCGTCGCTGGATGGTGGTGCTGGCGGGGTGGGGCCGGTGCCGTGGTCGGCGGTCGGCGGGGTGCGTTCGGAGCAGCCATCGGGTGTGCTCGATCGTGATGTCGACGAGCGGCGGCTCGCGTGGGTGTATCTGTCGAGGGTGGTGCAGGGGCCCTGTGCCGCGTTGTCGGCATTGATCGGCTCGGTCGGGGTGTGCGAGGCGGCCAGGGCGGTGCGCGAGCACGAACTGCCCGAGGTGTTGCGTGGGCCTACTGCCGCGCGTCGTGAGATGGATATGGCGGCGGCGGATCTGGCGCAGATGCGGGGGTTGGGTGGTCGGGTCATCACGCCGGACGACGACGAGTGGCCGGGCTGGCGGATGCTCGGTCTGGATCAGCTCGACAGTGAGCGTGATCGCGAGGGCGCGGTGCCGCTGGTGCTGTGGGCGCGCGGCCCGCTCTCACTGCAGGCGGCCTCCGAACGTGCTGTCGCCGTGGTCGGTTCACGATGCAGCAGCGGGTACGGGGTGCAGGTGGCGAGTGAGATCGCCGGTGACCTGGCCGGGCGCGGCTGGACCATCGTGTCCGGTGCGGCCTTCGGCATCGATGCGGCGGCGCACCGCGCGGCACTCGCCGTCGGCGGCCCGACCGTCGCCGTGCTGGCCTGTGGCGTCGACCGGCCCTACCCCGCCCAGCACGACCGACTGCTGTCCGCCATCGCCGCCACCGGCCTCGTGCTCAGTGAATATCCGCCGGGAACCAGCGCGCAGAAGCACCGATTCCTGGCCCGCAACCGGCTCATCGCGACCCTCGGCGACGGTGTCCTCGTCGTCGAAGCCGGCCTGCGCAGCGGCGCCCGCAACACCGTGAAATGGGCCCGCCGCCTGGGCCGCCCCGCGATGGCGGTCCCCGGCCCCGTCGGATCCGCGTCCTCGGTCGGCTGTCACCGCATGATCCGCGACGGCGAAGCCCTGCTCGTCACCCGCGCCGAAGACGTCATCGACGAGGCGGGCCCGCTCCGCCTCCCGGTCACCGACGACACGATCGACCCCGCCGCCCAACTCCGCGGCGCCGAAGCCGACGTCTAC
>NZ_JBSFNS010000246.1:0-2045 GCF_053587275.1 Amycolatopsis sp. NPDC003676 | reverse complement strand
GGACGCCCTCCGTCCCCCGGCCGAGCGGGCCGACGCGGGCGAGCACCGGGACGACGCCGCGCGGGCATCGATCGCGGTCGCGACCGCCAAGGTCCTCGCCGATCGCGCTGCGAACGAGGCGTCGGCGGCGATATTCGAGGTGGGTGGCACGCGCAGCGCCGCGGCCGGGCATCGGCTCGACCACTTCTGGCGCAACGCGCGCACCCACACCCTGCACGACCCGGTGCGCTGGAAGTACCAGCACATCGGCCGGGCGGTGCTGCACGATCGGCCGCCGCCGCTGCACGGCGTCATCTGAGCACGGACGAAAGACAGAGTGAGGTACATCCAGTGACAGTGACCGTCGTCGTCGGCAATCCGAAGCCGGCGTCTCGCACCTTGGACGCGGCCGTGCGGGTCGCGCGGGCGCTGCGCCCCGGCGCCGAACCCGAGGTGATCGATCTCGTGACTCTCGGCCCCGGCCTGCTCGGCTGGGGCGACCCCGAGGTCACTGCGGCCGCGCGCGCCGTCGCCGCCTCGGAGCTGGTGGTCTTCGCCAGCCCGACCTTCAAGGCCACCTACACCGGGCTGCTGAAACTGTTCCTCGAACAGTTCGACGGCGGCACCGGGCTGGCGGGCGTGGTCACCGTGCCGGTGATGCTCGGCGCCGGGCCGGCCCACGCGCTCGCGCCGGATCTGCTGCTCAAGCCGGTGCTGGTGGAGATCGGCGGGACCGCGGCGCTGCCGGGGCTCTATCTCGCCGATCGTGGTTTCGCCGAGGACGGCGTCATCGAGGCGTATGCCCAACGCTGGGCGCCCGTCGTCACGGCATTGCTCGAACAGCCGGTGGAGGCGACGAATCATGCGTGAACTCTTGGACTTTCCCGCCGACGGCACCGGGCTGCGCCGCGCCTTCGCGAACTTCCCCAGCGGGGTCGTCGCGGTGTGCGCGGAGATCGACGGCACACCGCACGGCCTGGCGGTGAGCACCTTCGTTCCGGTCTCCCTCGACCCGCCGCTGGTCTCGTTCTGCGTGCAGAACTCCTCGTCGACCTGGCCGAAACTGGCCGGCGCCGGCCACCTGGGCCTCAGTCTGCTCGGCACCGACCAGCAGGCGGCCGCCAAGGCCCTCGGCGCCCGCAACGGCGACCGCTTCCGCGAGACCGCCCTGCACCGCGGCACCGGCGAGGCCGTCTTCATCGACGGCGCCACCGCCTGGATCGAGGGCGTCCCGGAAACCCACGTCCCCGCGGGCGACCACCTCGTCGTCATCCTGCGCGTCAACCGCGTCGCCGCGCGTGAGGACCTCGACCCACTCGTGTTCCACGGCAGCAAGTTCCGCACGCTGCACGCGGGCTGATTCGACGACGAAGGCCCCTGATCCGACGATCGGGGCCTTCGTCGTCGATGGCGGCGCTGCCTCGAACGCTCGGTATCGGTTGTTCGCGGGTGATCGGGGACGGTAGCCTTCGGGCGGGGGGATTCGGACAGTCGGCACGAGCTGCGGAAAGCCGTTCTCGCCCGCCATTTCCACTGTCACACGGGGGTTTTCGAATGTCTCAGATCGATGCGATGCGGGCGGGCGTGCCGTCGCCCTACGCGAACCAGCCCGCGGTTCGACGATCGACCCGCCTCGCCGGATCCGCCGGGATCGCGCTGGGTAGCGTGCTCGCGGCCTGCTCCGCCGGACTCGTGGTGGCCGGCCTGGTCGATCGCCAGTACCTGATCGTCGTCTGCGTGGTCGCGCTGCTGCCCGGGATTCTCGCCCTCAGCTTGCTCACGGCGTCACGGCGGATTCTGCGCGGCGAGATCAACGGAACCACCCGGGCGATGACGATGCTGGTCACCGCGAGCGGCCTCGTCCTGATGGGAACCGTCGGCGCCGTCATCGAAGGGCCATGGCCCGCGAAGATCCTGATGGTCGCCCTCACCATCGGCACCTTCACCACCGCGGCCTTGGTCAACCGCGCCGACCGAGCCCTGAAGGCCGAACCCCGGCGACTACTTCACCACCACGATCGGCCGCCAGCCCGTCGTCATCACCCGGGACAAGGCGGGCGAGCTGC
>NZ_JBSFNS010000245.1:0-2050 GCF_053587275.1 Amycolatopsis sp. NPDC003676 | reverse complement strand
CCTTCTTCCACGTTCCGCGCTGAGGCGGCCGCGGCTACTTGAGCAGCTTGCCGCCGACGACGATGCCGACCCCGAGCAGGGCGAGCAGCACGAAGGCGACGAAACCGTTCGTCAGCCACCACACCACGCCGAGCACCAGCACCACCGGCGCCACCGCGATCGCGGTGATCACCGGGCTCTCCTTGACCGTCTCCCAGGCCGATCGGGCCCTGACGCGGCCGGTGCGCCACATTGGCGGCGACCCACTCGTCGATGCGGTCGATCAGCGTGGCACGGTCGCCGTCGATCTGGTCGATCAATTTGCCGCACGCCGCGATCCGGCCGCTGGTGGCCTCCGGCGCGCGGGCCGCCTCGATCGCCTGATGCCTGCGGTCGTGGCAGCGGGCCAGCCGATTCGCGGCCTCGAGGACCCGGTGCCGCGCCGGGTCGGGGTCGGTGGATTCCAGGAAGGCCCGCAACAGCGCCGAGGGTGGCGGGAATTGCGTGGCATCCACACGATGGCCGGGATCGAACGGCATGATGCACGCCCCTGAATACGCTGAATTTCGTGCTTGGATACGCCAGAGCCGGGGAGGATTCGGGGGAGGTGCACTCCCCGGCACCGGCGTAGCCCCGCCCGGGCGTCGACGAATATCCGCGACGCTGCGGCGAGGAAGACGACCCGGGGAAAAATCGGGACCCTCTCAGGAAAGCGCGATTCGGCGCGACCGCGCAATAGTATGGTGTACAAATCGCCCGGTCTGCGGAAATTGTTATGCACCGTTACGGCGGGGTCACCACGAGACGTCTCCCGTGTTACCCATCCGCACATTCCCGGCAATCGGCGGGACCGTACCCGCCGCGAATGCCGCCGCATGCACTAACCTCGATAAATGTGCCGGCCTATGTGTCCTCACCCGAACTGACCTTCGGGTTCCTGTTCGCGCTGGAAGACCCGCAGCGAATCGCCGACGTCGTGCGCGACCTGATGGAGCGCCGCGCGGTCTCGGTGTTCCGGCTCGCGCGCCTGTCCGACGACGACGGCCCGCCCGAACGCTACGTGGTGAACTGGGCTGCGATACCGCAGATCTCGATCACCACCAGCGCGCCGGAGCCCGGCGATCTCCAGGCGCAGCGGATCATGCTGGTCAACGCCTTCCTCGGCGAGAACGGCGAGGTCAGCCTGTATTCCGGCACGCCGAACGCGCCGAGCTGACTCAGCGCGCCGATTCGTAGATCCGGCGCACCACGTCCTCGATGCCCGGCTCCTCGATCGACAGGTCGCGCACCTGCGCCCGGTCCGACACCGCGGCCAGTAACGCCGCCGCCGTGGTGTGTTCGGCGTCGAAGGCCAGGCGCTGGCGCATGCCGCCCGCCTCGCTGGACAGCAGCTGCGCCCCGCAGGGCAGATCGTCGAGATCCGGTGTGGGCGCGGCCAGGTCGACCACCAGCACCCGGCGCGCGCCGACGGTGGCGCCGAGCCCGGCCAGTGAACCGTCGTACACCAGCCTGCCGTGATCGACGACCAGGACGCGATCGCAGAGCCGTTCGATATCGCCCATGTCGTGGGTGGTGAGCAGCAGCGTGGTGCCGCGCTCGATCCGTTCCGCGCGCAGGAACTCGCGTAATCGTTGTTTGGACAGCACGTCCAGGCCGATCGTCGGCTCGTCCAGGATCACCAGCTCCGGCGAATGCAGCAGCGCGGCGGCCACTTCCGCGCGCATGCGCTGGCCGAGCGAGAGCTGGCGGACGGGGGTGTCGAGGGTGTCGGCCATCTCGAGCTGTTCGACCAGCTCGTGGGTGCGCTTGTCGGCGATGTCGGGATCGAGGCGGTGGATCGCCGCCAGGATCGAGAACGACTCGTGCAGCGGCAGATCCCACCACAGCTGCGAGCGCTGCCCGAACACGACGCCGATCCGCGCGGCCAGCTCCCTGCGCTGGCGCACCGGTTCCAGCCCGCAGGTGCGGACGCTGCCGGTGGTCGGCACCAGGATGCCGGTGAGCATCTTGATCGTCGTCGACTTGCCCGCGCCGTTGGCGCCGAGCAGGCCGACGATCGTGCCCTCGGCGA
>NZ_JBSFNS010000244.1:0-2094 GCF_053587275.1 Amycolatopsis sp. NPDC003676 | reverse complement strand
GGGGTGATGAACCCGAATCCCTTACCGCTGTCGAACCAGCTCACAACGCCGTTCGGCATCGACCGACCTTCCGAATCAATTACCTGACATGCAGATTCGTTCATCGTCGCATGCCGGTGCCCGCGAGTTGTAGCAGGGCGTCGGCGACCGTTCCCGTCCCGGCGACACCGCCCGCGCGCCACCCGGTCCACGACACGGCAGCGAGCGACCTCGCGCGCGCATCGGCCCTGGCTAGACTCCCTGCACAGGTCCGCCCGGACCGCCCGGTCGCGAGAACGGAGATTCGGTGCACGCCCCCATCGCGCGAGGCCCGAACACACCGCGACCACCCCTGCGGGCCGTCCGATGATCCGGCGGCCGACCGCCACCGAGATCCGGACCGCCGTCGAAGCGGTCACGGTGTTCGTGGCCGCCGCGGTCGCCGTCCTCGCCATCATGCTGCCGATCAGCTTCGCCGCCCTGGCCGAGTCGCGCCATGTCGACCTGCTGGTGTTCAACATCCCGCGCGCGATGACCGGCGGCGCTTTCGTCGCGGTCATCACCGCCGCGGTCACCGTCGCCGTCGGCAGTGTGCGCACGGCCAAATGGACGGCGCAGGTCGCGCTCGCGGGGATTCTGCTGAGCCATCTGGTCCTGGCGCGCAACGTCGACAGCACGCATTTCACCGGCCTGTCCCTGCCGACGCTGAACTTCCTCGACGCCCTCCTCGCCGGAATGGCGGTGGGCGCCTTGGCCATCGCGGTCTGGCCGAGCCCGCTGCTGCGCACGGTGTATTTGTTCGCCGTGCCCGCCGCGACCGTGCTCGGCGACCTCACCGAGGCACCCACCGACCAGACCTCGGCCGGTTTCGACGGCGTCCTCGCCGGCTCGCTGCCACTGTGGTTCATCGCGGCCACCGTGCTCGCCCTCGGTTATTTCGCGGCGACCACCACCACCCCGCCGCGCTCCGTCCTCGACACCGCGATCCCGCTGGCTCCCGTGTTCGCCGCCGTCATCGCCTTCTCGGTGATCCTGGCGACGTCACTGGCGCTGGCGGTCCGCGAGATCACCGTCCCGTACGTGCTCGCCGGCGCGATCGTGGTCGTGGCGGCCGCGACAGGGGCAGCGCTGATCCTGCCCGACCGCGACGGTGTCCTGCTCCTGCTGATGACCACGTTCGCCGTGGCAGGCAGCCTCGTCATCCCGCTCCCCCGCTCCGGCCTGGTCGACCTGGCCACCATGATCGCCCTCGGCGCCGGGCTCCTGCTCGGTCTGCGCGCGCCCCGCGCGATCATCGCCGCGCTCACCGTGGTCGCGCTGTCGGTATTCGTGCTGGCCACCGACCTCCTCGACCCACCCGCCGCGCTCAACGCCGCCGTCGGCTGCCTGGCGCTGGGCGCGGTGTGCGGGTACTGCGTCGGCTCGGCGGTCCCGCGGAGCCCCACCTCTGCCGTCGTCGGCCTGTCGATCCTGTTCGTGCCGTCGCTCGGCGTGGCGTTGAGCGACGACAAATTCGGCCACCTGGCCTACTCACCCTCGTGGTACCGCACCGCCGACGTCGACCGCGGTCCGATCCCCGCGACGGCGTCGATCGGCATCGCCCTCGCCTGCACCGCCGCGATCGTGCTGCTGCAGCGCCGTCGGCCCGCCGTCTAGTCCCAGCCCAATTCGGAGAACACCCGCCCGCTCAGCGCCGCCCGCACCCCGACCGCGCAGTACTCCACGATCTCCCCCGGCAGCGCCGCCGGATCGAACCACCGCAGTTCCGAACACTTCCCCGGCTCCCGATTGGCGACCTCCCCACCCCAGCGCCGCACGGTGAAGAACAGTTGCACCCGCTCGTCGCTGTGCAGCACATGCGCGAATTCCACCTCCCGCGCGTCGATCTCGACCCCCACCTCCTCGCGCGCCTCCCTGATCAACCCCGCGACAGCCGACTCCCCCGCCTCCAGATGCCCCGCCGGCACATGGAACAACCCGTCCCCGAACCCGGTATCGCGCCTGCGCCCCAACAGCACTCGTCCGTCCCCGTCGAGCAGAACCAGATGCACCCCGACCAACACCCGATACTTGTCCACGAATTCACCCTACCGAGATGCCGAGACCACCCCTGTC
>NZ_JBSFNS010000243.1:0-2153 GCF_053587275.1 Amycolatopsis sp. NPDC003676 | reverse complement strand
ATCGGCGTGGTCGGCAGGATCAGGTTGTTGTGGTGGTCGCGCAGCTGCTGGGTGATCAGCGTCTTGCCGATCGGGTCCCACGACAGCGCGCCCCAGCCGTTGCCCTGGATCGTCGTCGACACCGCGGTGAACTGGGCCTTGAACTTGTCGAAGGACCCGAACGCCTCGTCGATCGCCGCCGCCAGCTCGCCGGTCGGCTTGTCCCCGCCCTCCGGCGAGAGGATCTTCCACCACACCACGTGGTTGGCGTGCCCCGCCAGGTTGAACGCGAGGGTGGTCTCGAGGCCGACGATGCCGCCGAAGTCGCCGGCTTCACGGGCGGCGGCGATCTTGTCGAGGGTGTCGTTGGCGCCCTTGACGTAGGCCGCGTGGTGCTTGCTGTGGTGCAGCTCGTTGATCTCGCCGGAGATGTGCGGCGCGAGGGCACCGTAGTCGTAGTCGAGTTCGGGCAGCTCGTACCGGGCCATGGGGCCCTCCTTCTGTCTTCGACATCAAGTCTTGCCCCCTCGAACCTAGTAGCACACCCGCGTCCCGGGCGAGCGGGGGCAGCCTCGGCGCCACGGGCTGGAACCTGGTTGAGTGAAGGTTCAACTTCCAGTACTGGGCCTTTCGGCCGACCACCCAGCGTGACCGGTTTGTCCGCCCCGCGCCGGTTCCCCGACGCCCGGTACGGTTGAGTCCATGGCGACCTCCCGGCTCGGCAGCGCGCAGCGAGTGCTGCTGCTGTTCGCGCTGGCGCTGGGCATCGCGGTCATGCACCACGTGCCCTCCCCCGGCGTAGGGCATGCCATGACGAGCGAGATGTCCGTCGTCCAGTCTCACGACGCCGCTCCCGCCGCGGACTCCGGCATGCCCGCCGGCGAACACTCGATGCTGCACCTCTGCCTGGCCGTCCTGTACGCCGCTGGCGCACTGGCCCTCAGCCTGCTGGCCTTTCGCCGCTACCCCGCCGTGAAAGCGGTTTTCGACGGCGCCCGCGGCTCCCCCGCCGCCGACCGGCCGCCCGACAGACGGGGCCGGACCGTCTTGACTTCTCTCTGCGTGTTGCGCACCTGATCGGCAGCTCTCGCTCCGGTCTTTCTTCGCAATTTTCCTTTTGAGAGAAGGTTTTTTCGTGCGCAAAATCTTTTTCACCGGTGCTGTGCTGGCCGCTTCGCTCCTGCTCGGCGCGTGCGGCAGCTCGGAATCCCCTGCGCCCAGTGCGCAGGCGGGACACAACGCCGCTGACGTCACGTTCGCCCAGCAGATGATCCCGCACCACCAGCAGGCGCTGGAAATGGCGAAAATGGTGCCGTCGCGCAGCAGCAACCCGAAGGTCGTCGACCTGGCCGGCCGGATCGACCGCGCGCAGGACCCGGAAATCCGGCAAATGCAAGGCTGGCTGACCGCCTGGGGCGCGGCCCCCGCCAGCCACTCCATGCCCGGCGGCCACGAGATGTCCGGCGACCACACGATGACCGGCATGATGTCCGACTCCGACATGAAGAGCCTGGACGCCGCGAAGGGCCCGCAGTTCGACCGGTCGTGGCTGGACCTGATGGTCAAGCACCATCAGGGCGCGGTCGAGATGGCGAAGACGGAACTGGCCCAGGGTGCGGACGCCGGGGCCAAGGCGCTGGCGCAGCGGATCATCGACGCTCAGCAGGCGGAGATCGCCGAGATGCAGGGGCTGTTGAAGAGCTGATTCGGGTGCGGCGCCGGGGCCGGTTGGGCGGTGCCGGGGCCGGTTGGGCGACTCCGGTGGCTTGTCTCCGGGCATGACCCCAGCAGACTTCTCTCTGGGTGAGGTCTGCTGGGCTCGGTGCCAACTGCTCGGCGCGCCCCGCGCCCTGCGGCGTCCGGCGTCCGGCGTCCGGCGTCCGGCGTCCGGCGTCCGGCGTCCGGCGTCCGGCGTCCGGCGACCGGCGACCGGCGACCGGCGACCGGCGACCGGCGACCGGCGACCGGCGACCGGCGACCGGCGACCGGCGAGGCTAGCCGAGATCAGAGGCCCCGCCCTGACGAAGCCCTCGCGGGTAAGCCGCTGCTGACTTGCTCGCGAGGCTTGTCGCGAAGGCAGGCGCGGCGCTAACCCGGCGGCTCCCCGGCCCGGCGCTGTGGCGGTCCGTGAAGGGCTCCTTGAGGGAATCTGATTCCCTCAAGGAGCCCTTCAC
>NZ_JBSFNS010000242.1:0-2197 GCF_053587275.1 Amycolatopsis sp. NPDC003676 | reverse complement strand
ACGAGCCCGGTCGGCAGGACCCCGAACGCCAGCCCCACCTGATAGGTGGTGACCGCGAGAATCACCAGCACGACCACGGCGAGCGCACTCAGCTGATCGAGATCGGCGAACGGCACCAGCGCGGCGATGACCGCGATGGTGCCGGACGTGACCAGCAGGGGGTAGGTGAGCGCGCGCGCCGGGCCGGAACTGGTCACGGGTTACTTCACGAAGCCGATCTTGGTGTAGTCGAGCGAAGCCAGGCCCGCCGCACCGAAGTTGGCGAGATCGGCACGCACGCCGACGTTGCCCGCGGACTGGAACAGCGGCACCGAGTGGCCCTCCTCGAAGACCTTCCGGTCGACCTGGTTGGCCAGTTCCTTGGCCTTGTCCGGATCGAGTTCGGAGATGGTCTGCTCGATGAGGGCGTTGAGCTCGGGCGAGCCGATCCGGCCGTAGTTGCCCTGGATGTCGTCCGGGTAGTAGCCGTAGATCTGGGTCAGGCTGCTCAGCGGGAACGGGTCACCGGCCCAGAACCACTGGCCCACATCGAAGTTGCCCGGCTGCAGGACGTCCGAGAACAGACCGGCGCCCGGCTTGGTCTCGATGGTCAGCTTGACGCCGATCTGCGCGAGATTCTGCTGGATGATCTGACCGATCTGGATATTGGTCGGGTCGTTGTACATGACGTCGCGGATCTCGAGCTTGCGGCCGTCCTTCTCCCGCACGTCGCCGTTGAGCTTCCAGCCCAGCGCGTCGAGTTCCCTGGCCGCGGCGTCGGGGTCGAAGCCGAGACTGTTGTCCTGGTAGCCGTCCTGGCCGCGCAGGAAGACGTGATTGTTCAGCGGCTTCGGGTCCTGGACGAGACCGTTCTGGATGGCGGTCGCGATGCCCTGCCGATCGATCGCCTTCGAGATCGCGACGCGCACACCCTGTTCGGCGAGGATCGAGCCGGGCGCGCCGTTGAAGGTGATGTGGCGCCAGCGGTTACCGGGCGCGCGGCGGACCACCAGGCCCTCGGTGCCGCGCACGGTCTTCACCTCGTCGATGGTGGTCAGCCGGACCAGGTCGAGTTCGTTGTTCTGGAGCGCCTGCACCCAGGCCGTGTGGTCGAGCACGCTGTAGGTGATGGTGTCGAGCAGCGGCTGCTCGCCCCACCATTTCGGGTTGCGGCCCAGGGTGATCCGGCCCTGACCGCGGTCGGTGGCGGTGATGATGAACGGGCCGGCGGTGAGGCCGATCGCGTCGACCTGACTGGTGTTGAAGGCCTCGGGGGTGCTGGTCACCGACTTCGGGTACAGCGAGCTGTTGCCGGCGAACTGGCCGCGCCAGTCGGCGAAGGGGGTGCCGAAGGTGAGCACCGCCTGCCGGTCGTCGACGCCGCGCTCGACCCGGTCGACGAACTCGAAACCGTTGGTGATGGCGATCAGGTAGCGCTTGTCCCGGCCGCTGAGCGCGTTCGCCTGCGCGGCGATGTCCTCCCAGGTGATCGGGGAACCGTCCGACCACACCGCCTTCGGGTTGATCGTGTACGTCACCCGCATCGGATCGGTGCCGGTCAGCGCGATCTCGGTGAAGTAGTCGGTGTCGACGGTGAGCTTGCCCGCCGCGTCGATCGCGAACGAGCGGGGCATCATCGGGCGCAGGATGTCGGCGATCTCGCCGTCGTTGCCGTCGTTGGACAGCGTGTTCCAGTTGGCCGGGTAGCTGGTCGTGGCCAGCCGCAGGTTCCCGCCCTCGCGCAGGGCTTCGCGCGGCAGGGGGTTGATATCGCTGGTGGTCCCGAGCGCGTCGGTCAGGCCCGTGGCCGAATCGTCGGCGGACCCGCACCCCGCCACGATCATCCCGGCCGCCACCACCACGGCGGCGCAACGCAGCCTGGCACGACGACGGGCTTGCATTCCTCGGGATCTCATGGCGGGGCCTCCTGCGTGATCAGCCGCTGACGACGGGTTCCGGAACGGCCGCGATCAGCGAGCGGGTGTACTCGTGCCGAGGATCGGCGAAGATCTGCTCGGCCGGGCCCGATTCGACGATCTTGCCGCGCAGCATGACGGCGATGTCGTGGGCCAGATTGCGCACCACCGAGAGGTCGTGCGAGACGAACAGATACGACAGCCCGCGCTCGGCCTGCAGGTCACGCAGCAGATTCAGCACGCCGGCCTGGATCGACACGTCCAGCGAGGCTGATCACCGCGGTGGCGCCGACTTTGCAGCG
>NZ_JBSFNS010000241.1:0-2249 GCF_053587275.1 Amycolatopsis sp. NPDC003676 | reverse complement strand
CCATGACCGAGCAGATCACCGCGATCACCCGATTCACCGTCGCCGACGAGGCTGACGCCGACGTGGACCGCCTGATCGCCGCCATCACCACCCTCGTCACCGCAGGCCCCACCTGGACCTACGCCACCACCGACGGCCTCTGGAACCCAACCCCCGAAACCCGCCCCCTCACCACCGACACCCTCACCGGCGCCGCCCCCTGCCTGATCGGCTGAGTTCACGTCGCATGCCCGGTCCCCCTGGATAGCGGGGCCGGGCTCGTCTTTTCGCCGGTCAGGTGTCGAGGGCGGTGGGGCGGTGGTATTTGCCGTTGTAGTAGAGGAGGGGGGCGGCGGTGGGGGATTCGTGGGTTTGGTCGTGGACTCGGGTGACCAGGCCTACGGCGAGGGTGTGGTCGCCGATGTCGATGAGCTGGTGGAGGGTGGTGCGGAGCCAGAGGGGGGTGCCGTGCAGGACGGGTTCGCCGGTGTCGAGGGTGGTCCACAGGGAGCGGTCGGTGAAGCGGTCGGCGGCGGTGCGGGAGAAGCGGTGGGCCAGGTGGTGCTGGTGTTCGCCGAGGAAGTGGATGACGACCGAGTCGGCGGCGCGCAGGGCCTCGATGCTCGACGAGGTGTGGGCGATGTTGAACGACACCAGGGGCGGTTCGAGGGACAGCGAGGCGAAGGAGGTGGCGGTGAAGCCGACCGGGCCGTGCTCGGCGCCGATCGTCACCACGGTGACACCGGCCGGATAGTGCCGCATCGACTCCCGGTACTGCTCGGCCGTGATTCCACTCAGATCGTCGGGAACCACCAGCTCGGACGGAGTACGTCGCACTTCACTCACCCGCCCCAAACTACGCCCGTGCCGCGACCGCGCCCAGGGTCCGGTCGGCCCGATGGGCGCACATCACACCGGCTCCGGCTCAGTCGACCTCGATCGGCAGCCCGGCGGTGATCCGGACGAGTTCGCGGAAGTTGGTGCGGAACACCGTGTTCGGATGCCCGCCCGCGGCCCACACCTCGGTGTGCTCGGCCAGCGCGGTGTCGACCCAGGTGGGCAGGTTGGTGGGGTGGCCGACGGGGGCGGTGCCATCGATCGGCTGACCGGTGATGCGCTCGACCAGGGCGGTGGGTGCGGGCGTGAGGGTGCCCTCCAGGCGTTTGCCGGTGCGCGTCAGGTCGACCTGGTGGTGGTCGGCGACCAGCAGCAGGACGGGATCGTCGTCGAGCAGGAAGACCTGGGAGGTGGTGATCGCGGTGGGATGGGCGCCCATCGCGCGGGCGGCATCGGCGGCGGTGGCAGCGGGCGTTTCCGGCGAAACGATGACGCCGTGATGCCCGCGGGCGATGAGCGTATCGGCGACGCGGCATGCGACCGCCGGAAGAGACGACCTGCGCATGAAATCCAGAGTAGGACGATTGCGGGAAATATGCCGGGGGAGTGGATTTTTGGGGTCGACCCCAGGGCCTGCGCGCATCCCTGGCGCCGCGCCAATAGACTCGGCACATGACTGATTGGCAGGCCTTCACCGTCGAGATCGCCGACCACGTTGCCCAGGTCACACTGACCGGGCCGGGTAAGGGCAACGCGATGGGACCCGACTTCTGGCGCGAGCTGCCGGAGATCTTCCGCGAGCTCGACGCCGACCCGCAGGTGCGGGCCGTGGTGCTCACCGGCGCGGGCAAGCACTTCTCCTTCGGGCTCGACCTGGCGGCGATGGGCGGCATGCTCGCGCCCGTGCTGGCCGACGACGCGAAGGCGGCGCCGCGCACCGAGTTCCTCAAGGTGGTCCGCGGGATGCAGGACTCGGTGACCGCGGTCGCCGAGTGCACCAAGCCGGTGATCGCGGCCGTGTCCGGCTGGTGCATCGGTGGTGGCCTGGACCTGATCGCGGCCGCCGACATCCGGCTGGCCAGTGAGGACGCCAAGTTCAGCCTGCGCGAGGCCAAGGTCGCGATCGTCGCCGACATCGGCTCGCTGCAGCGCCTGCCCGGCATCATCGGCGAGGGCAACCTGCGCGAGCTGGCCTACACGGCCAAGGACATCGACGCCGCGCGCGCCGAGCGGATCGGCCTGGTCAACGAGGTGTTCGCCGATCAGGAGGCCGTGGTCGCGGCCGCGCACGCGATGGCGCGCGAGATCGCCGAGAACCCGCCGCTGGTGGTGCAGGGCATCAAGGACGTGCTCGAGCACCGGACCGCGCCCGCGGTGGCCGACGGCCTGCGCTACGTGTCGACCTGGAACGCGGCGTTCCTGCCGTCGAAGGA
>NZ_JBSFNS010000240.1:0-2375 GCF_053587275.1 Amycolatopsis sp. NPDC003676 | reverse complement strand
GAGTCGACGGACGAGTCCGGGACACCGGCGGGCACGTCGTCCGAGCACGGTGCCGTCGCCCGTCTGCGCCCGATCGGGCTGCGGGTCCCCCACATCTCCGCCGTCGCGGAAACGCTGACCGCCACCGCGAGGGCCAACGGCCTGACTATGAGCACCGTGCTCCACGGCGCGTGGGCGATGGTGCTGGCCGAGCACTTCGGGCGCACCGATGTGGTGTTCGGGACCGTGGTGTCGGGGCGGCCCGCCGATCTGCCCGGTGTCGGCGCGATGGTCGGGCTGTTCAGCAATACCGTGCCGATGCGCGTCACGCTCACCGACGGGCGGCCGGTGGCCGAGCAGTTCGCGGCCGTGCAGGACGCCTCGTTCGAGGCGCAGGCACGGGGCTATCTGGGATTGGCGACCGTCGAGCGGGCGGTGGGTCTCGGGCGGCTGTTCGACTCCCTCGTGGTGTTCCAGAACTTCCCGAAAGCCGGTCTGCTGCAACCGGACCCCCGGGGCGTGCAGGTGGTCGACGTCGAGGTGGACGGGCTGACGGACTTCCCGGTCACCGTCACCGCGCTGCCCGGTGACGAGTTCACCCTGATGCTGCACCACGATCCGGTCGCCGTGCCTGCGCCGGTCGCCGCGCGCCTGGCCGATCGGCTCGGCGCGGTCCTGGCCGCCCTGGCGACCGACCTCGGGCGCACGGTCGCCGAGGTGACCGCGGTGGCGATGCCGCCGGAGACGGTCGGCACCACCCTGGCCGACTGGACCTCGACCACCCCGATCGACCCCGACGCGCCCGCGCTGACCGCGAACGGCGTGACCCTGACCTACCGCGAGTTCGACGCGCGGGTCGCCCGGCTGGGGCACTGGCTGATCGACGAAGGCGTCGGGCCGGAAACCGTGGTGGCGGTGACGATGACGCGCGGGATCGACGCGATCGTCGCCGCGCACGCGATCTGCCGGGCGGGCGGCGTCTACCTGCCGATCGACCCGCAGAGCCCGGCCCAGCGCGCCGACCGCATCCTGCGCACGGCCGAGGCGGCGCTGGTCCTCACCACCACCGCCGACGGTTTCGGCACCGAGCGCGCGCCGGTCGTCACGGTCGACGACCTCGATCTCACCGCCTTCCCGGCCACCCTGGTCACCGACCGCGACCGGCTCGCGCCGCTGCGACCGGCCGGTGCGGCGTATCTGCTGTTCACCTCGGGTTCCACCGGTGAGCCCAAGGGCGTGAGCGTGTCGCACGCGGCGATCATCAGCACCTTCGCCTGGATGCAGCGGCGGCACCGGCTCGCGCCGGGCGACACCGTCCTGTACCGCACCGCGGCCACCTTCGACGCCTCGATGCTGGAGCTGTTCTGGCCGCTGCTGGTGGGCGCTCGGGTGCTGGCCGCGCCCGTCGAGGGACGGCTGGACCGCGATCCACACCAGATCGCCGAGCTCATGGCCCGCGAGCGGGTGAGCATGCTGCAGATGACCTCGTCGATGCTGACGGTGCTCGCCGAGGAAGCCGACCTGAGCGGTTGCACCGCACTGCGTTTCGCGGTCACCGGCGGCGAACCGTTGCCGCCGGACACCGCGCGGCGGATCCGGACGGCCACCGGCGCGAGCGTGCACAACCTGTACGGCCCCACCGAGGCCGCGGTCGACGTCACCTTCCACGAGGTCGTCGACACCGACACCGACACCGTCCCGATCGGCGCCCCGGTGTTCAACACCAAGGTCTACGTGCTGGATTCGCGGCTGCATCCGGTCCCGGTGGGTGTCGCGGGTGAGCTGTACCTGGCGGGCACCCAGCTGGCGCGCGGCTACGTCGCGCGGCCGGACCTGACCGCCGACCGCTTCGTCGCCAACCCCTTCGACGACGACGGCGCCCGCATGTACCGCACCGGCGACCTCGTCGCCTGGACCGAGCACGGCGAGCTGGAGTACCTGGGCCGCACCGACTTCCAGGTGAAGCTGCGCGGTCTGCGCATCGAGCTGGGCGAGATCGAGTCGGCGCTGACCGCGCTCGACGAGGTCGCCCAGTCGGTGGTCGTGGTCCGCGGTGACCAGCACACCGGCGATCAGCTGGTGGCCTACGTCATCGCCGCGCCGGGCCGCACCGTCGACATCGAGGACGCCCGCGAGGAACTGGGCAACAACCTGCCCGCCTACATGGTGCCCGCGGTGCTCATCGTGCTCGACGCGTTCCCGCTCAACGCCTCCGGCAAGCTCGACCGCAAGGCGCTGCCCGCGCCGGTGTTCGAGGCCGCGGTGTTCCGCGCCCCGACCACCCCGGTCGAGGAGATCGTCGCCGCCACCTTCGCCGACGTGCTCGGCCTGGACCGGGTCGGCCTCGACGACGACTTCTTCGAGCTCGGCGGCAACTCGCTGACCGCGACCCAGGT
>NZ_JBSFNS010000239.1:0-2378 GCF_053587275.1 Amycolatopsis sp. NPDC003676 | reverse complement strand
GAACGTGCTGGCGCTGCTGGGCGTTTCCTGGGCGCCGACGTTGAACTGGGCGTGGTGCCCGTCGAAGCCTTCATCGGCGTCTGCGACAAACTCGGCATCAAGACCGGCGTCGACTTCTTCGCCGTCACCGACGCCGCCGAAGACGTCGTCCGCCCCGCCATGCCGTCGGAATGCCTCCTCGACCGCCAAGCCCTGATGATGGGCTACGCCGGCGTCTACTCCAGCTTCCTGCGCCACGCCGAACGCCAGGCCGAACGCTACGGCGTCTCCGCCGCCGAAATGCTCGTCCGCGCAGGCAAGCGCAAACTCGTCGGCGGCCAGGAAGACCAGCTCATCGACATCGCCCTGGAACTCCAGCGCGAAGCCTCGGCCCCGGCCTGACCCAACCACCCCTGACGGCGTGACCCGAACCCTCGGGCCACGCCGTTCGGCGTTTCCGGGCGACTCCGCCCGGGGCAGGCAACCGTCGGTCGGACGGAACACCTCGGTTCGCGAAAAGTGCTGGACAGGGGGGATATAAGTGGTTCATGAGTGATGACTTGGGGACGTTGTTCTGTGGGGGTGCGATGGCGGCTCGGGTCGAGGGGCTGGAGGCGGATGCCATTGTGGGGGCTACGCGGGTGGCGGCGGGGCGGGGGTCGGGTGGGTTTGTGCGGGAGTTCGCTGGTGGGGCGGCGTGTTTCGCGGAGGTGGGGTCGCCGTTGAACAAGGTGGTGGGGGTCGGGTTCGGTGGGGTGCCTTCGGTGGGGGAGTGGGCGGAGATCGAGGGCGCGTATGCGGCGGTGGGGGTGCCGGTGCAGGTGGAGTTGGCGCAGTTGGGGGATCCGCGGATCGGGGCCGAGTTGACCGGGCGGGGGTATCGGTTGGTGTCGTTCGAGAACGTGCTGGGGACGGAGCTGGGCGGGCGACGGTGGGTGGGGTCCGCCGACGTCGAGGTGCGGCGGGACGCGGGGGATGGGCTCGAGCAGTGGCTCGATGTCGTCGTCGACGGGTTCGCGCATCCGGACGACGAGGGTGTCCCGTCGCACGAGGAGTTTCCGCGGGAAGCGCTCGCCGCCGTGATGCGGGATATGGCCGCCACCGGTGACACCCGTCGCTATCTCGCCTTTCGGGACGGGGTGCCTGCCGGCGGGGCGAGCATGCGGACCGACGGTGGCGTCGCCGCGCTCGCGGGTGCGGCGACGTTGCCGGCGCATCGCAGGCACGGAGTGCAGACCGCACTTCTGTCGACGCGCCTGACGGAGGCGGCGGCAGCGGGCTGCGACCTCGCGGTGATCACGACCCAGCCGGGCTCCAAGTCGCAGCAGAACGCGCAGGGCAGAGGGTTTTCGCTGCTCTACACCCGCGCGGTATTGGTCAAAGAGGTCTGACGGGTCCGGTCGCATGGTCAGCCCCCACGGTGCGAACACTCCGGCGGCGGCGGGGCCGTGCACCGCTCGCCGACGGCCCAGCCCGCGTACCGGTGGCGCTCCGACGCTGGTAGCGCTCGGCACCACAATCGCGGTGCGCTACAGGGCGTTGACGGCCTGGGCAACTCGCGTCGCACGTTCGGCCGGGGTCGTCGCCTTGAGGATCGGCAGGAACAGCCGGTACTGATCGGAGCGGCCGAGTGCGGCGTAGGCGGCTTGTGCCTCGGGTGCGTCGGCGAGTGCGGCGACGAGGTCGGCGGGTGTCTCGGCGGTGCGCTGGCGTTCGTACGCACCCGCCCAGCGACCATCGGCGACGGCTTCTTCGATGGCCGCGAATCCGGCGGGCCGCATTCGTCCGGCCGCGATGAGCGCCTCAGCCTTGGCCACATTGACCTGCGACCACGGGCTGCGAGCCCGGCGCGGGGAGTACCGCTGCAGGTAGTGGTGGGCGTCGAGGCCACGGCGATGGCTGTCGATCCAGCCGTAGCAGAGCGCGCCGTCGAGGGTCTCGGTGATCGTCACCGACGGGTCGGGGGCGCCCTTCTTGGCGATCCGCACCCAGACCTCACCGGCGGTGTCGTGATGGGCGGCCAGCCACGAATCCCAGTCGCTCGCTTCGGCGCAGGTGATGTAGTCGATGGTCATGGAAACCATGATCCGCCGCAAAGTGCTCACCGAATGAGCACTTAAAAGCGAAAGAAACGGGTGCGGCCGCGCATTGTGTGGGCGGCCGCACCCGCGGGACTCACAGCCAGGTGTCGAGGCTGGTGGTCGTGAGGAAATGGTCCAGGTCCGCGCGCCAGGGCGCGGGGGTGGTCTTGTCGGGCTCGATGCCGGTGTACTGGCCCCGGTAGAACAGCAGCGGACGACCGTTGGTGGTCTCCGATTCCGACAGGGCGTGCACCCGGCCGATGACGATGTAGTGGTCACCACCGTCGACGACGGAGTCGACGGTGCACTCGATGGTGG
>NZ_JBSFNS010000238.1:0-2381 GCF_053587275.1 Amycolatopsis sp. NPDC003676 | reverse complement strand
CCCCGCTGCTGTACAACACGGTGGCATCAGACCAGCGAATCCCGCCAGGCGGCGTGCAGTCCGGCGAAGCGGCCCTGTCCGGCGATGAGCTCGGCGGGTGAACCGTCCTCGACGACGCGGCCCGCGTCGAGCACCAGCACCCGATCGGCAATGGCCACCGTGGACAACCGATGCGCGATGATCACCGCGGTGCGCTCGCGCAGCAGCGTCTCCAGCGCGTGCTGGACCAGCCGCTCGCCGGGGATGTCCAGGCTCGAGGTCGCCTCGTCCAGCACGATCACCGCGGGGTCGGCCAGGAACACCCGGGCGAACGCGACCAGCTGCCGCTGACCGGCCGAGAGCCTGCCGCCCCTGGTGCGCACATCGGTCGCGTACCCGTCGGGCAGCGACCGGACGAACGCGTCCAGGCCGACCGCCCGCGCGGCCGCCGTGACCTCGGCATCGGTCGCGTCCGGCCTGCCCAGGCGGATGTTGTCGGCGATGGTTCCGGAGAACAAGTACGCCTCCTGGGTGACCATGACGACGTGCCTGCGCAGCTCGGCGTCGGCCAGCCTGCGCAGATCGACACCGTCCAGGGTGACCACGCCGCCGCTCGGATCGTAGAACCGGGTGAGCAGCTTGGCCAGCGTCGACTTGCCCGCGCCGGTGGCACCGACCAGGGCCACCACCTGCCCGGCCGGGATGGCCAGGTCGAACTCCGGCAGCACCGGCGACTCGGCCGTGTAGCCGAACCAGACCTGATCCATCCGCACCGCACCGGTCGCCCGGTCCAGTGCGATCGGATCGCCGGGTTCGGCGACCGCGGGCTCCTCCTCGAGCACCCCGGAGATCTTCTCCAGCGCTGCCGCGGCGGACTGGTAGGAGTTGAACACCTGGGCGAGTTCGTCGAGCGGGCCGTAGAACTGGTCGAGGTAGAGCAGGTACGCGGCGAGCACGCCGATCGCCAGATTGCCCTCCATCACCTGCCAGGCGCCGACCAGCAGCACGATCACCGTGGTCACCTTGCCGATGAAGTTGGACAGACCGACGTAGTCGCCCATGCCGCGGATCGCGGTGGTGGTCGCCCGCTGGTACTCGTCGTCCTCGCCGCCGAGCACCTCCTGGTTGCGGTCCTCGCGACGGAACGCCTGCACCGCGCGCATGCCGCTCATCGACTCCACGAACTGCACGACGACCCGCGCGATCGCGCCGCGCGTGCGCCGGTAGCCCGCGCGCTGCCGCCGCTGCGCCCACCGGGTCACCAGGACCAGCGGCACGAAGCCGAGCAGCACGATCGAGGCCAGCATCGGATCCAGCCACACCAGCAACACCGCGATGGTGACCACCGAGAGCACCGCGCTGAACGCCTGGTTGAGCGCGCCCTCCAGCAGTTCCTGGAGGGTCTCGATATCGCTGGTGAGCCGGGTGACGACCTTGCCCGAGGTGTACTTCTCGTGGAACGACACGCTCAGCCGCTGGGTGTGCCGGAACGCGCGCACCCGCAGGTCGAACAGCACCCGCTGGCTCAGCGAACCGGAGGCCCGCAGGAAGAAGTACGTGGTCAGGCCCGCGAGCACGGTGACCGCGACGAACCCGGCCACCGTGGCCAGCATCGGCGTCCAATTGCCCTGCCTGCCCTGGCTGATGCCGTGATCGAGGCCGTAGGCGATGAACAGCGGCATCGACACCTTGGCCGCGTTGTCGAGCAGGATCAGCACGAAGGTGAGCACCGCCTGCTTGCGGTAGGGCCGCACCAGGTCGAGCAGCAGCCGCCGGGATCGCCCGGCCAGCACCAGGTTTCCGGTGCCGGTGACGGCGTCGTCCTCCTTGGCGATGCCGCGCCAGTCCGCCGCCCGGTCGGTCTGCTCGGGCGGGGTCTGGATCTCGGTGTCGGTGGTCATGATTCACCTCCCATCAGTTCGCGGTAGCGGCTGTTGGTGCGCAGCAGCTTCTCGTGGCTGTCCTCGGCGACGATCCGGCCGTCGGCCAGCAGGGCGACGCGGTCGGCCAGCGCCGCCGTCGACGGCCGGTGCGCGACCAGCAGCGTGGTGGCGCCCGCGAGCACCGTGCGCAGCCGATCCTGCACGCGCTCTTCGGTTTCCACGTCCAGCGCCGAGAGCGGATCGTCGAGCACCATGATCCGGCCCTGCTCGGCCGCGGCCTCGCCGATCAGCACCGCCCTGGCCAGCGCGAGCCGCTGCCGCTGACCACCGGACAGACTCATGCCCTGCTCACCGATCCTGGTGTCCAGGCCCCAGGGCAGTGCGTCGACGAACTCGCTCGCCTGGGCGATATCGAGGGCCTGGCGCACATCGGCGTCGGTGGCGCGCGGATCGCCCAGTGCCACGTTCTCGCGCACACTGGCCGAGAACAGCACCGGCTCCTCGAACGCCACCGTCACC
>NZ_JBSFNS010000237.1:0-2422 GCF_053587275.1 Amycolatopsis sp. NPDC003676 | reverse complement strand
CCGGTGCTCGGCGGCGTGATCCTCGCGCTGTTCGGCGACCCGGACGGCTGGCGGTGGGCGACCCCGGCCGACGACACGTTCGTGCGCGGCTGCGGCATCGTCGCGGGGAGCATCGCCACCATCGGCGTCATCTGCACGGCTGTCGGCGCCTGGCAGGGTGGCGTCGCGCTGCTGACGATCGCCGCGGTCCCGGTGCTGCTGGCGTTCCGCCGCGGAATCCTCAACCGGCAGAACCGCGCCGCCCGCATCGACCTGTTCGACCACGGCGTCACCGTCTACCGCTCCGGCCAGCGCGTCGCCGGATTCCGCTGGGACAGCACCGAAGTCCGCCAGCAGATGATCCCGTTCCACGACACCATGCCGGTGTCGTACTACCTGGAACTCAGCGGCCCCGGCGGCGTCGAGGCCACCGTCGACGAGGAGGGCTTCGCCCGCGCCCGCGAATGGGCCAGGGCCATCCAAGCCGCCGTCACCGCAACCCAACTCCCCGCCGCCGTCACCGCCATCGACAACGGCGACACCGTCGCCTTCGGCGAGCTCGCCCTCTCCCTCGACGCCCTCACCTACAACGGCGAGGCCTTCCCCTGGGAGAACATCCAGCTCATCGACGCCCGCAGCGGTCACATCCGCATCAAACTCGCCGGCATGTGGATCTCCCTGACCCCCGTCAGCACCATCCCCAACTTCTACATCTTCAACGAACTCGCCGAAAGACTGCGATTGACCCCGGTGGGGTGAGGGCTTCCCCGCACCACCGGATTACCGAGCCGGGTCCTTCTTCGCCAGGTCGATCAGCGCGGAGCAGCCTGCCCACAGCAGGACTGCGCCGATCGCGACCTTGACCCCGTCGATCACATTGTTGAAGAACTTCACGTCGGTGTAGTTCGCACCGGATTTCGACATCGAGCAGCCGTCGCCGGGGTTCATGTCGTAGCTGGAGAAGTCCAGGACGAAGACGTTCCAGGTGTGGCAGGTGACCACGTCGTTGCGCAGGCCGAGCAGGCCCGACACGATGAACCAGCCGCAGATGATCCCCATCAGGACGCAGAACACCCAGTACTTGCGGACCGTACGGACGATCGTCGTCGTCATCTCCCCCACACCCCCGAGGCTAGCCGACCCGCCCGCGCGTGGCCTGCTCCGGACAGGCCGAAGGCCGGTTCACTCGGGGAGTGGACCGGCCTTCGGTGACTTGCGGGAACTAGTGATCCGGGGGGATCAGAAGTCCATGCCGCCCATGCCGCCGGTCGGGTCGCCCGCGGGGGCGGCCTTCTCCGGCTTGTCGGCGACGACGGCCTCGGTGGTGAGGAACAAGGCCGCGATGGAGGCCGCGTTCTGCAGGGCCGAACGGGTGACCTTGACCGGGTCGGCAACGCCGGCGGCCAGCAGGTTCTCGTAGACGCCGGAGTCGGCGTTCAGGCCTTCGCCCTCGGGGAGGTTGGAGACCTTCTCGGCGACGACGCCGGGCTCGAGGCCGGCGTTGAAGGCGATCTGCTTCAGCGGGGCCGACAGCGCGACACGCACGATGTTGACACCGGTGGCCTCGTCGGCCGACAGGCCGCTGAAGCCGTCCAGCGCGGGGGCGGCCTGGAGCAGGGCCACGCCACCACCGGCGACGATGCCCTCTTCGACGGCAGCCTTGGCGTTGCGCACGGCATCTTCGATGCGGTGCTTGCGCTCCTTGAGCTCGACCTCGGTGGCGGCACCGGCCTTGATCACCGCGACACCGCCGGCCAGCTTGGCCAGGCGCTCCTGCAGCTTCTCACGGTCGTAGTCCGAGTCCGAGTTCTCGATCTCGGTGCGGATCTGCGCCACGCGGCCCTTGATGGCCTCCGCGTCGCCCGCGCCCTCGACGATGGTGGTCTCGTCCTTGGTGACGACGACCTTGCGGGCCTGGCCCAGCAGCTCCAGACCGGCGGTCTCCAGGGAGAGGCCGACCTCTTCGCTGATGACCTCGCCACCGGTCAGGATGGCGATGTCGGCGAGCTGTGCCTTGCGACGGTCACCGAAGCCCGGGGCCTTGACGGCGACGGACTTGAAGGTGCCACGGATCTTGTTCACGACCAGGGTCGACAGGGCCTCGCCCTCGACGTCCTCGGCGATGATCAGCAGCGGCTTGCCGGCCTGGATGACCTTCTCCAGCAGCGGCAGCAGGTCCTTGACGGTCGAGATCTTCGACGACACCAGCAGGATGTACGGATCCTCGAGGACCGCTTCCTGACGCTCGGGGTCGGTCACGAAGTAACCGGAGATGTAGCCCTTGTCGAAGCGCATGCCCTCGGTGAGCTCCAGCTGGAGACCGAAGGTGTTGCTCTCCTCGACGGTGATGACGCCTTCCTTGCCGACCTTGTCCATGGCCTCGGCGATGAGCTCACCGATGGACGCGTCGCCGGCCGAGATACCGGCGGTGGCAGCGATCTGC
>NZ_JBSFNS010000236.1:0-2423 GCF_053587275.1 Amycolatopsis sp. NPDC003676 | reverse complement strand
GGCACCGAATACTCGGTCAACACCGTCAGCCGCGACGGCAAGCGGCACGTCACCGACATCTGGCGCACCGCGCGGATTTCGGCGACGGCCCGGACGAACCCGCCGTCAGCCTCCTTGATGATCTCGTTGCCCGGCAGCGTGCCGTCGAGGGCCGGACCGAAGATGGGGCGCAGCGTGGTGCCCTCCGCGTCGGTGTTGCCCCGGTCGGCGTGATCGGACTCGATCTTGCCGATGCCCGCCAGCAGGTGCCAGCTCACGCCGCATCCCGGCGCCGAGGATTGCAGGGACAGCTCGGCATTGCGATAGGCGGCGAGGACGATCTCGGGGATGCCGAGGCCGCCGGTGGTACCGGTCGACGTGACCGCGACCGCGATCGGCTCGATCGGCGGCGTCGCGGTCCGCAGCTTGCGCGGCGTCGGCGGCGTGGGCGCGAGCAGTCCGACGACGGTCGACTCGGTCGGCAGCGATTCGACAGTGGCCGGCGCGGCGAAGAATTCGGGCACGGCCGGTGCGGTGACACGGGCCGAACCGGTGACGAGCAGCCCGGCCGCGAGGATCGTGGTCGCGGCGAGAGGAGCGGAGCGCATGGGGTGAACACCTTCCGCGGCCCCGGTGCGGGCCGCCTGGAATCGGGTAGTGCGGACGGGTGGCCGTGTCCGGCCTGGTGGCGACGTGATCAGCGCACCGGATACCTGCGGTCGGTCAGATCGAAGGCGTGGGGCTGACCCGCGTGATAGAGCGCGCTGTCGGCGAGCATCAACGGCTCCCACAGCGGCATCCGGAATCGGGGCGTGATCGGGACGCGGCCCGCCGCCGAACCGCTGACGTGCAGAACCGCGTTCGCCGCCCGCCGTCCGCTCTCGTTGGCACCTTCCAGACACGCGACGTTCGTCCGCGTCCGGATCCAGTCGCCCGCGAGGAACAGGTTGTCGATGGCGGTGGTCGTGTCCGGTCGGTCGGCCCACGAGCCAGGGTTCGGGAGGAAGCCCGCGCCGTCGTCGGAGACATCCGGGGTGCCGGGATCGCTGACCGGGGTCCGCCAGAACTGTGCGGTGAACACCGCGGTCGCCTTGTCCGGCGGGATCGCGCAGACGTAGTAGTCGGCCTCGACGCTGTGCCCGGCGCCGGTGTGGTCGGTCACCGTGGCGGCCCGGATGTGCGCGCCGTCGGTCTCGAAGCCCGACAGCTGCGCGCCGAACGCGAAGGTGACACCGAGCGAGCGCAGGTGGGCGACCCACGGATGGATGAAGGTCGCCGAGGTCGGCCCGTTGAGCACCCGGTCGTCGCGGTCGTCGTCCGGGTTCAGCAGTGACCGGACGAAGTCCTCGCCGGTCAGGCCGATCGAATGCGCGCTGCAGGCGCGGGCGTGCGTCGCCATCAGCGTGCGGAGGAAACCGTCGCCGAGGAAGCGGTGGTATTCGGCCGACGCGTTGTCCAGGCCCGCGAATTCGCTCCAGCTCATCCGTTCCCACTGGCCGAGTCGGCGTTCCTCGCAGCTCGAGATGTAGACCGCCAGCCGTTCGGCGGCGAACAGCGCCTCGTGCGGGAGCAGACGGAACAGCGTCTCGAACACCGAGGCGAAGGAATCGGCGAACTGCCGTGGCGTCCGCGGGCTCTGGCGCGACGGCAACGGAAACGGCAGCGCGACAGTCGAGTTGACGCGTCCCCTCCCCGCGATCGTCGCCGCGTCGACCCGGACCAGATTGTCGTACACGCCGTTCCGGTTGCGGCGGAACGGAATGCGGCGCAGCGTGTCGGGCAGGTCGCGGTGGCAGCCGAAGAAGGTGGGGAAGCCGTGTTCGCCGGGCAGGGCCCGATCGCTGACGATGCTGCGGCACTTCCCGCCCGCCACGCCGCGCCGTTCGTAGACGGTGACCGCGAAGCCGCGTTCGGCGAGTTCGTGCGCGGTGGTCAGTCCGGCGAGCCCGGCGCCGAATACGGCGACGGTGCGCCCGCCCGGCGCGGCCGCCGCCCGGCGGTTGGTCGATCGCAGGAAGCCACGTCGCGCGGACTGCCAGTTGATTCCCATGTCTCGTCCAGTCGTCTGCCCGGCCGTCCTCGACGTGTGCGCGCCGTTGCCGGGTGTCGATACCCCGCGTCTTATGTTACTGACGATTCTGAACAAGTAGTGCGAAACAGCGATACACAGTCGGCTTAGAGTCGGTCGACGACGTCCCTAAGTTGATGACAATTCTGTGAACTCGAGGTACTGTTCGAAGTGCCCGGCGACGACGTGTGTGGCGGAAGTGCCCCTCGCCACAGCGTGATCGCGCGTCGTGCCTCCTCACGCGTTCCGTGCGGCAGCCCAGCGAACTCACTGTCGCGGGGAACGGGTGATCGAGAAGCGGGGGGGGGGGGGGGGGGTTTGGGGGCGGCTGGTGATGGTGCCGCGGAGAACTTCGCGGCCGGTGGTCGATGGGGTC